>JANMLE010000312.1:0-6848 GCA_031372385.1 Planctomycetota bacterium
GTGCGCCGCGGGGTGCCTGGGGGTCGGGAGACTATCCGGCCGCGGGGCCGCGCGTAAACAGCGACAAAAAAAACGCTTTACCCCCGCCCCTAAAAAGACACCCGACCCCCTCGACCCTACATCACGCGAAACAGTTCTGGCGATTGAGCGCGACGTTCAATCGCACAGTCAACCCCAAGTTTTCATCACCCCAGCCTCGCCCTCCCGGCAAGAACATCGGGTGCCCGGCTTGCTCAGATTGTCAGGCACCGATCGCGGGCGGTCACGTCCCACATGTCGACCACTCGTCCCCCTTCGATGACGTAGGCCTGCCTGTGCAGGGCAGACGTCGGGCAGATGTGCTTGGGGATCGCCAGCAGTTCGTCGCCCGGTTTGTAGCGCTCGGCCAGCGGAGTCTGCAGGACGAGGTGTTCCTCGTTGTGCAGCACCTGCTCGGCATCTGGCAGATCGGGGAAGGTGACTCGCTGGCCTTTGGGTGGGTCGGATGCGACCGCCTTGTTCCCCAGGTCGCACGTCAGTCGATCGGGTGAGGGACGGCTGATCACGCGGGTCAGCATCACCACGGCCGGTTCAAAATCCATGTCGGGGAACGAAGCGCCGTAGCCCGAGTCGTGAAACACGCACGTTCCCGGCGCCAGTTCGACGGCGGGGTCCGTCAGCTTGGCAAAGATCGGAAACGATCCGGTGCCACCACAGACGATGTGCGGAACCGGCCAGCCACGCCGTACGAAGTCGTCCCGCAACTGTGCCGCGCCGTTCCAACCCGCCAGGACAGCGGTCGTCCGTTCCGCGAGGTTTGTCTGGTGATTGTGACCGTCGTACAGATGAAACCCACCCGCCTGAAGCCCCCAGGAATCGACGATCTGCCGGTACAGTTCCGCAGCCTGCGGACCGGGCAGCACACCCGTCCGATGCAGGCCGGGATCGACGTCGAGCAACACTTGGATCGATGTGCCGGCCGCCGTCATCGCTTCGCTTAACGCGGCAATCATCCGCGCATCATCCGCTGTGACGGCGAACGTCACGTCGGGATACTTCTGCACGAACTTGACCGCCCGGCCGATGTTCGGCCCGACGAGGTTGTACGCCAGGAAGATGTCCTTCACGCCGCAGTCAGCCAGCATCTCGGCCTCGGCGAATGTGGCGCACTTGTGCTTGCTGATGCCCATCGCCAACTCCATCCGGGTCACCGCGGGCATCTTGTGCGTCTTGCAGTGTGGACGAAGGCGGCTCACATCACCGGCGATGGCGATCATCTTCCGCAGGTTGCGATCGACGATCTCGCGATAGACCAGCATCGACGGCGACAGAATGTGGGAGGCGTCGATCAGCGAGTACTTGGAATCCATGTTGCTTCCATTCAAAGGTGGAACCAAAACCAAAGGGGAAACCCAATCACAACCGGCTCGTTCGTTGAGGTTGTCTTCCGCTCCGATGAGGGCAACCGGGAGCGGGCGGCGGGGATTCTACGGTGTTGTTCGTTCCAGTCACACCGAGCTGACTCCCTCCACATCAAGGAGAAGCCACGGGTGCGAATCCTCCGCGCGGCGATTCGCGGACGTGTGGAAGTTTTCACAGGGCATTCATCTGCTCTTCACATTTCCGCCTAAGCTGACTGCACATCCAAGCCGCGAATCGGCGGCACGCTTCGGCGAAGGATTGCGAAGCGGATTTCCGGATCGGTGTTGGCCAAGAAGGAGGGCTGCTCATGGCGTAAACGCTTGCTCATCGCAGCGGAAGCTCAGGGATGATGGGAGTGTCGCAGGAAGCGCGGTGCAAAGTTTCTGTCGTGAGTCTGTTTCGGTTCCAAACCATTGAAGAGGGAAGTGTCCAACATGTCCAAAGTCTCCGTCCGCAGGAAGGGTTTTACCCTCATCGAATTGCTGGTGGTGATTGCGATCATCGCCGTTCTGATTGCCCTGTTGCTGCCAGCCGTGCAGCAGGCGCGCGAAGCCGCACGCCGCACGCAGTGCAAGAACAATCTGAAGCAACTGGGCTTGGCCGTTCACAACTACGAGTCCACGTTCAGCAAGTTCCCGGCCTCCGGTGAATACACGGTGCGGGCCGCAACCTACTTCCGGTCATTCACGGCGACGTCGACGTTCACCCAGTTGCTGCCGTACGCCGACCAGGCGCCGCTCTACAACGCATGGAACATGAACGTTCATTACACCAACTCGGCCAACCAGTTGGCGGCCAAGACGAAGATCGGCGCGTTGCTGTGTCCCAGCAATGCCAACACCCCCGCCGATCCCCAGGGCTACGGCCTGACTGACTACATGCCGGTGGCCTACACGGACATCGATACCTCGGGCGTTCGCCAGAAGCTCGTCGCCGGCTGGGACCGCGACTCAGCACTCGGCTTCTACAACCCGATCAGTGCCACCACGGACGGGTTGAGCAACACCGTGATGATTTTCGAAGCGAGCGGTCGGACCTCTCCCGTCGTTTCCACCAGCTACGGCATGGGTAGTGTTGTGAATGCTGCCGGAACTGGAAACGTGGCCTATCCGGGGACCGACTTGACCCAATCCACCAACGGCAGCGGCTCGATGCCGGGCCGCTGGGCCGATGCCGACAGCGGCTCGGGAGTGTCCGGACCGAGTGGGACCGGGCAAACGGCCGCGACAAACGGTGTGATCAACCAGAACAAGACCCCTACTGGCGGTTCCGCCGCGTGTCCGTGGACGCAGAACAACTGCGGCCCGAACGACGAACCATTCAGCCTTCACGTCGGTGGCACTCACGCACTGATGGGCGATGGCACCGTCCGATTCATCTCGGAAAACGTCGATTTCAACACCGTACGCAAGCTGTGCAGCCGTGCTGACGGTGAAGTGATCGGCGAGTTCTGAACAGACCCGTGATATCGGTCAGCCAATCGAAGCCGCCTCGCCAGATCAACCGACCTGGCGGGGCTGCTTTCGCATTGAGTGCCGCGGGGATTGATTGGCGATTCCCGCGCACAGCCTGATTCAATCATGTGATTCCGGTTTAGATTGTGAAATCGACGCGAGGACTGCCGAACGATCCTTGCCCGTCATCCGCCAATCCGGAGAATCGCCCGCCAACCGCACCGGGTGCGGTCATTGAACCGCGCCGTCAAAGCACGGCATGGTTCGTCCGTGATGAGGGATGCCTGCGAAAACCAGCGGCGGATTTAGAAGGAGTCGTGAGATGACAGATCAATGGTTCTACCGCATGTTCGGCGAAGAGTTCGGTCCGCTTCCCCTGGAAAAGCTCGGGGAGTTGGCGGAGAGCGGCACCATCTATGCGTTCGACCAAGTTCGCCCGGCATCCTCTGGAAACTGGGTCGATGCGGGGACGATCGAAGGTTTGGGGTTGTCGACGGGTGACCGCCAATTGGGATCTGCCATCGCCACCACCAAGACCAAATCGGACTTCGAGATCTCGACACCGCAGGCTGGATCTGACGACTGGTTCTGCCGTGTCGCCGATCAGGAATTGGGGCCGCTGAGCTTTGACAAGCTTCTCGAATTCGCGGAACACGAACGCTTGAGCGCTGATGACCAAGTCAAACTCGGTCGCAATGGGAAGTGGCGACGGGCGGGATCAATCGGTCGCTTGATGGCGGCTCTGCCGTACCAGGCGACGGAACAAACGATCATCCGCGCACCCAAGCAAACGTCCGACCGCGCACCGGTCAGTCCGACAGCGCCCCGAAGTGCTGTCGTCGCTGTGCCGGCACCGCAACCGGTCACAGCACCAAATTCGGAAGCCACCTACCGCGTCGCCTTTGAGCAAGCGACGGCGAAGGTGGTCGAATCGATGCTGGCGCAGACCGATGCCGCCTTCACGGCGGCCGAGGAAAAGGCTCGGTCTCAGATTGCCTGGGCCACCGCGCCGAATGTCGATCGATACTGGTGGGGTTGGGCGGGGGGAGTCGAATTCGGCCCCGTGGAGTTTTCGCAAATCTTCGGCTTGGCGAAGTCCGGTCAACTGAAGCCATCAGACTTCGTTCGGAACGGACAGCATGGACAGTACGTCCCGTCGGTAAACATTCCGGGGTTGTTCACCGCGATTGAGATGATCACCCGCGCCATTGCAGCCCGTGACCTGGCCCGATCGCAAGCCAAGGCGGCGTCGGCCGTGGCGGTTCCTCCTTCCGTGGCTCCGCAGGCGTTGTTGAACGCCGCAGAAAAGACCGTCGCGGCAGAGCAACTCGCCAGTTTGAATCCCGTCATGCCAGCACAGCCGCAGGTCCGGCCGAAATCGAATCCCATCGTGGAGACTGTTCGTCAGCCGCAACCCGCATCCGTTCCTCAGATCGAGACAAGAACGCCAGAACCATTCTCCGTCGAGCCAACTCGGTCGCCCTATTCGTCCTCCATGAACAGCGGTTACTCGTCGAACTCCAGTTCGACAATGAGCACCTTTGGATCGGGCCGACCGGCGAAAACCCCGGTCAAGTCCTACGCCAGAAAGCCCTCGCGATCAGAGAGCACCTGGTTGCCGGACCTGCTCGAAAACCTCAAGGAACCGAAGGCGATCGGTTCCCTCTGCGCGATCGCCTTCGTGCTGCTGATTGTCGGTTGGCAGTCTCTTCCCAAGAATCGCTCGGATGACGTCAAACGCTATCAGGCACTCAAGGGAATCATCGACGAGATCAAGACCAAGCGAACGAGTGCGCCCGCGGAACTCGCATCATTGCAGCAGAAACTCGAAAAGACCGGCAAACAGATCGCTGAGGAACTGAAGGGGAAGGCCAGTCGGGAGGAACCCGTGAAGCAATGCCTGCTGTGGGCGGCTCGCGATGAAGTCCCCCGCATCATCCAGTCCGGTCTTGGAATGGAATCGCCCGCCGAAACGACATTCTCAAGCCGTCTCAAAGAGGCAGCGTACGAGTTGGGACTGGAGAAACGTCCTCCCATTGACATGGCACAACTGCAAGCCATGGCCAAAGCCAACCAAGACTGAGCCAGCATGCGTGCCTGCCTGTGACAGCAGGATCTGCCGAACCTTGTCGAACATCTGTTGCATGTCCATCAACGCGCCGCGTCATGGCGTTGATTCCACTTGTTCGCACTCCGGAGTCCGTCTATCGTCCAGCCGACCTTTCCCTGTCTCAACTGCACCTCATTGGCAGGTTTCGCATGGATCGCATTCGGCTGTGTGGGTTCCACTCGGTGATTCTTCTGACATCCCTGGCGGCGACTGCCAGCGCCCAGGAGATGCGGGTCTACACCACCGTTCGCGACCTGTCGGCGCTCGGCGCGAATGAGCCGGCTGAGCGGGCGCCCGTCATCTCCCGCAGCCTGACGCTGTTTCATGCGGGCAAGGTCTACGACTATGTGGACGCCGCCAAGGAAGTGACGGTCTTCGAGCCTTCCCATCACCGGTTCACCCTGTTGAACGAACGCCGTCGCACCGTGACGAACGTGGCCCAGGACGAAGTGCGCCAATACCTGGGCTTGGTTGAGCAGGAGGCGTGGAAGCGGCTGGAGGCGGCCAACGAACAGACCACCCCGTCACAGGTTCGCTCCCTGACGTGGCTCAAGTTTCAGCTCAAGCCGGAATTCGATGTCTCGTTTGATGGCGCGAAGTCGACGGTGAAGATGTTCGATCACAGTTGCCGTTACAGCGCCGAGGGTCAGGCTGCTCCGTCGCGCGGTGTGGTGGAGACGTATCTCCGGTTCGCCGATGCGACCGCCGAATTGAATTCCGTGCTGCATCCACGGGCGCCGTTGCCCCGCCCGCGGTTGCAATTGAACGACGAACTTCGCCGTCGCGAACTGCTGCCGATCATCGTCGAATTGCGCGCCAACCTGGAGCCGCCGCTGCATCTGCAAGCGCGGCACGAGTGGACTTGGAAGTTCCAGTCGACCGACCGGCAACTGATTTCCGGTTGGGAAACTCAGTTGAAGGACGCCACCCAGCGGCGCGTCAGCTTTCGCCAGTATCAGCAGGAATCATTGACGACCGAAGTCGCGCGAAACCGCTGAGTTTCCGACGACTTGGCTTTGCCCGTGCTTGTCGCCACGCCGTATACTCCGGCCCACGTCGGTGAGCCGGGCGGAGTCAGCCCCGGACGGCTCACCGATGCTCTTCCGGAGGGCGGACGCCAGCCGGCTCACCCTGGATTCTCACGAGTCAACGGCGATGGCGGACAACGTATTGCGTCTGGCGGTGACGATCCGCGACGAATCACCGCGCGTGATGGACGAGTACAACGCACTCGTCGAATTCCTGTCGCGCGAATCCGGCGTCCGCCTGTCGATGCTGGGCACCCCCGACCAGATCAAGATCGGCCGACGGCAGATCGACTTGGTGCTGGTTCTCGGCGGTGACGGCACAATCCTGCGGACCTGTCGGCAACTCGGCTCGCGCCAACTGCCGATCATGGGGATCAACCTCGGCCGACTCGGATTTCTCGCCGACCTGTCGCCCGACGAGTTCCAGGCGCGATTCCATGAAATCCGGGCGCGTCAATTCACCGTCGTCCCGCACCTGATGTACACCTGCCGACTGCTGCGCGCGGATGGGAGTCACGAAAGCCATCTCGGATTGAACGAGGTCGCGGTGCTCTCGGGCGCGGCGCTCAGAATCCTGCAGGTCCACTTGGCGATCAACGGACAGGACGTGACCACTTACCGTTGCGATGGCTTGATTGTCAGCACGCCGGTGGGGTCGACCGCGCACAGTCTGGCGGCGGGGGGGCCGCTGCTGCGACAGGATCTGCAAGCCTTCGTGATCACCCCCATCAGTCCGCACACGCTGACCAACCGCCCGCTCGTCGATCGCGCCGATTCCGTGTACTCGATGACGTTGCCGGAGGTTCCCGACGGAGCGACGCTGGTCATCGACGGCCAGATCAAACTGCCACTGCG
>JANMLE010000355.1:0-2842 GCA_031372385.1 Planctomycetota bacterium
CCTGATCGTCAGCGGCCTGAACGCCGGGGCGAATGTCGGTCTGAATGTGATCTACTCGGGAACGGTCGCGGCGGCGGTGGAGGGTGCCTTCTTCGGCATCCCGTCGATCGCATTGTCGCAGTGGATGGATGGCCCGGCGAACTTCGAGGAGACCGCGCAACGGGCGCTGCCGCTCTGTCGCCGACTGTTCGAACGGTCGCAACCCGGCATGCTGTGGAACGTGAACTTCCCCGCGCCGCGCGCGAACTGGCCGCGCGGGATCGCGTTTGTCGGCATGGAGTGCCGGCGCTCGGCCGATGAGATCGAAACGCGCGTCGACCCGCGCGGACGGACGTACTACTGGAGCGGTCTCAATCCGCTCAAGTGCCACGTTTACGATCCCACGACCGATGTGAAGATGCTGACCGACGGTTACATCACGGTCACTCCGCTGCAATTCGATCTGACTCAGCAGACGCTGCTCGGCGAACTGCGGAATGAGAACTGGGAGTTGCCCTCCCATGACTGAGTCTGATTCGGGAACACCGGCCCGCCGCAAGTCCGGGGCCCGCGGTTCGAAGCCGCGCAAGCCGCGTCCCGGTGAGCGACCTCCCGCCCGGCCGAAGGCCGCGCCGGCAGTGTCAAGTGAAACAGTACGGATCTCCGCGCCCCCCCTCCCCCCGTTGCCGCCTCTGGTCTCCGGCGATTCCTTCGTGGTGCCGGAGCCGGTGGCCGGCCATACCGTGCTGGCGGTGCTGCGGGCGCTGCGGCCGGGCGAGTCGTGGTCGAAGCTTCGCGGGCAGGTTCATCGGGCGTTTGTGTCGCTGAACGGCATCGTCTGTATCGACGAGGCGCGGCGCGTCGCGGTCGGTGATCAATTGACTCTGACGGAACAGCCGCGCGCCCTGCCGCCACGACCGGCGGACGTGCGGATTGCGTTCGTCGATGCGCATGTGGTGGTCGTGGAAAAGCCCTCGGGCATGATGACGCATCGACGCCCCGAGGAACGGAACTGGTCGGCCGAACGCAAGGCGCGGCAGCCGTCGCTCGACGAGGCACTCAACGAACTGCTGGCCCGCCGCGCGGTTTCCGACGGACGGTCCCGCGCGCGTACCGGTCTGGTCCGCTGCGTGCATCGGCTGGATCGTGACACCAGCGGACTGCTGGTCTTCGCCCGCAACGAAACGGCCGAGGAACACTTGGTCGCACAGTTTCGCAGACACAGCGTCCATCGCGTGTATTGGGCGATCGTGTACGGCAGGCCGCGAGACGCGACGATCATTTCCAATCTCGTCCGCGACCGGGGCGACGGCCTGCGGGGAAGTGTCCGAAACCCCAAGATCGGTCAACGAGCCGTCACACACGTGCGGTGGATCGAGCAACTCGGCGACTACAGCCTGGTCGAGTGCCGCCTCGAAACGGGACGCACCAACCAGATCCGCATCCATCTGGCCGAAGCGGGCCATCTGGTCTGCGGCGATCCCAAGTACGATCAACCGTACGGGACTGAAGCAATTCGCGATGCCAGCCAGGCCCCGCGACTGGCGCTGCACGCCGCCGAGTTGGGCTTCATCCATCCGGTCAGCGGTGAGGAACTGTTCTTCCAGATGCCGTTTCCCCCGGACCTGGAGCAGTTCGCACAGCGTTTGCGAAAGTAGCCGGAGCCACGAATCGATCCGGGGTCGCTGGTCGAGTCATGCTGATCTCCATCATCATTCCGACGCTGAACGAAGCCGCGAACATCGTGGGCTTGATCGAGCAGACTCGCGGCATTGGCGACTGCGAGATCATCGTCGTCGACGGCGGATCGACCGACGACACGTGTCAGCGGGCCATCCACGCAAACCGAGTACTCAACTCTCCGCCGGGCCGGGCGCGACAACAGAATCTGGGTGCGGAACAGTGTCGTGGCGATGTCCTGCTGTTCCTCCATGCGGACTGCCGGTTGCCGTCCACCGCGCTGGATTCCATTCGGCGGGCTCTCGCCGATGACCGAGTGGTCGGCGGCTGTTTCGAGCAGCGTCTCGATGCGCGCGGCGTGCGATATCGGCTGATCGAACGGGGCAACGCCTGTCGCGTGCGCCTCTTCAAGCTGGCCTATGGCGATCAGGCAATCTTCGTCCGGCGCGCCGTGTTTGAAAGCCTCGGCCGGTTCCCCGAGTTGCCGTTGATGGAAGACGTCTTCTTGATGAAACGCCTGCGTCGCGCCGGCCGTTTCGTCCTGCTGCCGGATCGCCTGACGGTTTCGACCCGCCGTTGGCAGCGACACGGTGTGATCCGTCAAACGCTGAGGAATTGGTCGCTGCTGACATTGGCGCTCTGCGGAGTCCCGCCGGATCGGTTGGCGCGGTTCTATCCGAAGACGAGGTAGTGGACGAGGTAGTGGATGGTGGTTAGTGCAAGACATTGGACGGCACGGCGGTTTCACTTCTGCATTCTCACTTCCCTTCCCGTCGCCGTTGGCTCCGGGTTAAACGAAGAAAACGCATCGCGCAGCGCTTGGCCCGTCCGGCTGGCGGCGCATTTGGCGATCGTTGTCGGCGGGCCTTCGGCGACGATGGTTCCGCCGGCTGCGCCGGCTCCCGGTCCCAGGTCGATGACCCAGTCCGCGGCGGCGATCAGGTCGAGGTGGTGCTCGATCACCACCACCGAGTTTCCTGCCTGCACCAGTCCGCGCAGGGCTTGCAGCATCTGGATCACATCCGCCGAATGCAGTCCGGCGGTTGGTTCGTCGAGGACAAACAGGGTCGGCAATGTGACGTCGGACTTCCACAGTTCCGTGGCCAGTTTCACTCGTTGCGCTTCCCCACCCGACAGCGTCGTGGCGGGCTGGCCCAGTTGCAGGTAGCCCAGTCCCAGATCG
>JANMLE010000422.1:0-6240 GCA_031372385.1 Planctomycetota bacterium
CCCATCATCGTGACTTGCCGGATTGGTGGGCGTGATCAGTCGGAGGTCACCATCGAGAATGCGGAGCAGTTCGTCGAATTCCCGGGGTTGCCCCGAATAATCGGAGGCTGTCAGCAATTCCTGATGCGACAGCATGTGTCCCTTGATGTCCGTCCCCGTCTGCGGCAACAGAGCCTTCAGAACATTCTGGGCCGCTTTCTGATGCCGCCGATAATTCGGATCGGCCGCCGCGGCCGCAAATGTCTCTTCGAGGAACGTGAAGCCGACCCCTTCAATCCCACCGATGTCTTTCAGTGTCTTCGGAATCCACGGCTTGCCCTTGACCATCTCGGCGAACAGAGCCAGTCGCACGGAGATGACGCGGCCGTTTTGAGACAATCCTTCGACGGCCTTCTTGATAAACGCCGTTTGCTCGGTCGCGACCCCTGTTTCCAAGCGTCCATATCCGCGCCCGAAGGCCGCCAGCACGTTCTCCGCGTGGATGGGATCGAAGAGGTCCACGAACATCGAGTTCTGCCCCTGGAGCAGCGGGACGTTCAACTGGCCCGCGAAGCGACTCAGGTCCGACCAGAAATCATCCCGGACGATCAACACCGCTTGAACATGCTCACCATCGCACAGCCGCAGCGCTTGAACGAGCTCCGTGGTCTGATCGATCCGCCGGGCGTGCAGCCACTGCTCGAACTGGTCGATGACGATGACCAGTTTCGAACCGGACGCCGCGTCGTTTCCCACGCCGAGTGCCGTCAGAGATTGCGGCAAGTCGAGATCGTGCGCCAATGTGGCGCAGCGTCTTCGCAACCCCTTCAGCAACCGATCCTCGGTGCCGTCCACGGTCGCTTCGATGTAAACCGACCTGACCGTCGGTGCCAACCGCGGCAGCAGTCCGGCCTTCACCAGCGATGACTTGCCGCAGCCACTGGGCCCGTAAATCACACCCACCGTGAAGGTCGATTCCTCGCGCTCCTCGATGCGGTGTTTCCAGAATCGAATGCTTTCGGGCAGGTTGTTCTCGTCATGCAGGCCGGGCAGCAGATCGAGAAAGAAGGCGGCGTCGTTGGCATCGAAGGAACGCAGCCCCTTGGGAATGACGTTGGATTTGTGCTCGCCAGCGGGAAGGATTGAACTGAGGCTGCGAAGCACGAGACGACACAGCTCGTCGGCGCTGTGAAACGTCTTCCGGTCCTTCCCGCAGGCGCGAAATCTTTCCCAATGGGCTTCTTGAAGCTGTCGTTCCTGCGGGTCTTCAACAAATCCCTCCGCTCGGCCCGCCGACGGTTCCGCCCGGTAAATATAGCAGGGAACCTTGTGATAGATGGCCAGCCATGCCTCCCATTGCGTGTAGGTCACGTAAGCCAGATGATCATTCAAGCAGGGCAGGGTCTTTGTGAAGTTGGGAAGCTCTTTCAGCAGCGAGGTAACCTCGACCGCTTTCGGTTTGCTGCCGGTCCCTGAACCGACCAAATGGATCACGGCGACACAGTTCTTGATGTATCCATTCAGTTTGGCGAGCGTCGAATGGCCCCCCTCGGTGAAATCCTCCTGCACCTGCACCTTGACGTGCGGCAGATTCAAGTCCTGCGACAACAGCTCGCGATGGGGGCGGAACTCCTTCGTGACACACGACAGAAACAACTGGCAAACACCCGACGTGACTGGCGGCATGGTGATGACTCGCGGGGGGAATGAAAACTCGCGACGTGTGTGACAGTGCTGACCTCAGCGTCAATCTACTCCAGCAGAGCCGATTTCTCGACGCCAGACGGCACAAGGAAGACGAGACGAGCGTTAATAGGGTGGTGGATGTTCCATCAGCGTCAATACGTCGGTCGCGAGCTGCGGATAGGCGGCATCCGCACGCTGCAAGACCATCCGCAGGGACGTGACACCGGCTCCGTCTAGTGATACATCCCACAGCGACTTGCCGGCCACAATCCGCACCAGTGGGGCCTCCTCCGCGAGACACTTTCTTGACGTTTTCGGGCTCTCCGCCATTCCTGTTGAGCAACACCCGTGAGCATCAGGGCTTCCGAGGTGTGAAATGCCGAGAATCCAAGCCTGTAGCCGAATTCGCAAGAATTCGGACGATCAGTCAGACGATCCGAATTCTTGCGAATTCGGCTACAAACGTGGGAAAACACCACCTCGGAAGCCTTGCCGCTCACGGCACACAACTTTCAACAGGAATGGCGGAGAGCCCATTTTCGACAGAGCCGCGTCGAACCGGGGCGTTGCTTCACGACCGATCATGGTGAGCCAAGCCACATGGCTGACGGTTCCCGCTTGTAATTGCTTGGCGCGCCACACAAGATTTCCCGGCGCACTGTGCGATGGACGACACCGATTGATTCCCCGGATCGAGTCTGCTCATGCCTACCATTGTCTGGGTACCCCATCGCCGCCGCGGGTTCACGTTGATCGAGTTGCTGGTGGTGATCGCCAACATCGCGGTGCTCGTGGCGCTGCTGCTGCCGGCCGTGCAACAGGCGCGCGAGGCGGCGCGGCGGACGCAGTGCCGGAACAACCTCAAGCAGTTCGGACTGGCGTTGCACTCGTACCACGACACGCACGGCGTCCTGCCGATGGGCTATCACTGGCCGCTCGGAACGGGCTGGTCGTATCACCTGTTGCCGTATCTCGACCAGGGTCCGCTGTACCAGTCATTCACTATTGGAACTCCCGCGACCGCGACAACTTCGATCTGGCGCACGGGGAGTCCGGAAGCAGCGCTGGGGGTGCGGTTGAACGTGTTTCGCTGCCCGTCGAGCGTCTCCCCCGATGCCGTCGCCAACGTTGACGGGATCGACCGGCGCGTCCCCTGCGAATACGCCGCGTGCGCCTCGGGCCTGCGCACCACCGACTCCGGCACCAGCGTCAACGGCATCGGCCCCGAGAACCTCGACGGCATGTTCTTTCGCATCAGCAGCGTCCGCCTGCGCGACGTGACCGACGGCACCAGCCAGACCATCGGCATTGGCGAGACCGTGTACGAATCGCCCGAGATCGACCACTGGTCCATCGGCTCCGACGACCTCGGCCGCAACGACACCCCGAACTCCGCCGACGCCTCGGAGTTCCTCGGTTCACTGGGTGTCCCCTTGAACCAGTTCGACGACGGCAGCTTCACCGACCGCCTCGAACTCTCCTTCAAAAGCCGCCACACCGGTGGCTGCCACTTCCTGCTGATGGACGGCAGCGTCCGCTTCATCTCCGTCAACATCTCTTCCACCACGCGGCAGGCCCTGGGAACGCGTCAGGCGAACGATGCCGTCGGGGAGTATTGAATGACGACAATCGCCAAGGCGCAAGACCTCTCGTCCCATCGGGCGACCTTCCGACGCCGGCCGCACCGCTCCGTCCCTGTTGTGGACGGTCTCCCGACCGAGCCACTCCGCCGGACCGCAGATCTCCCTTCTCTTCTTGACTTCAGTGCCTCGCGAAAAGCGAACATGAGACCTACGGTCGGTCGCTGTGCGGGGTCGGGAGAAACGCGCATAACAAGGTCGTGAACAGTTTTTGCAAATCAGGGCCAACTGATCATCATCCGTCCCGATTGGTAACGGACTGGCCAAGTGGCAACGGACTGACCAAGCCTGCCTCGGTATGATCCCGGAGTATCTTACTCGACGCTGAGGCTCTGAAAATGGCGGAGACGATTGATTGCCTTCTGGTTACGGAACATCCGGCGCGATCAATCCATGAAGGGTACGCCCGTTGCTAAACGATTGCTGCTGTCTTGGATCGATCATGATGGGTTAATCCAATTCACCCCTGTTGAGGACCACAGCCACTTGGGCCTATGCATCGCAGCTCTCATCCTACGGAGGCTTTGCACACACAATGTAGGGTAGGCACCGCACACAGCGACCAGTCGATGATCGGTTGGCGGGTTTACCATATGATGCACATTATCGCACTTCTCGTGCAAAGCTTCATACGGATGACGATCCATCACACCTATTGGGCTGGCATCGAAGGGAGTCAAAATGAGCGCGACGTCGACAATTGTTCCGCAGCCACTGAAACACGCTCGGGGAGGTGACTCAGTCGCCACCGCAGAACAACTTCCCGGTTTCGGAAGGATTTCTCGGACCGAACTGCGGCGCAGGCTCTGTCACATGCTGCCCGGCGTATTTGCACTGTCACTTTCTCTGATCCCGCACGAACGCCCCTTGCCAATGATCGCGTTCGCGCACATCGCGGTGTTGATCCTGTTGGCGGCCGTTCTGGTGCGTCAAGTCTACCCGGCCATCGCTCGCCCCGGCGAGACTGATTGGACGTTGAATATCATCAAGTATTCCTGCACCATCCTCGTCGTGTTGCTGCTGTTTCCGATGCATCCTGAATTTGCCGCGGTTGTCGTGGCGGTCGTGGCCTTCGGCGACGGGTCGGCAACACTCCTTGGCCTGCTGTTCGGCAGGCATCATCTCCCTTGGAATCCTCAGAAGACCTGGGAGGGATTGGTGGGATTCATGGTCTGTTCGATGCCGCTGGCAACGCTGGCTTACTGGTTGGAGGCTGAACCTGCCGTCCCGCTGCACGTTGCCGCAACCTGCGCACTTACTGCGGTCGTGTGTGGACAGATCGCAGAGTCTCTTCCGTTGCGTTCGTCTGACAACCTCAGAGTTGGCATTGCAGCAGCATCCGGAGTGATTGTGGCACATCTCATTTGTTGTGGTGTGCTTTAACATGCAATGCCATTGACGAGCGGTTTTGCGTGCCCAATGAGCGGCGCTCTGGCCGGCGCTGCACCCACGGGAAGCCATGGTCACTGGACGCGGGGCCTCATCCGCGTTTATTGAGGAAACTGAACCGCAAAGAGAAGTCTTTGCGTTGATCGGACCGGGTCTTCGCGCAGACGCTACCTTCAAGCTCGCTTCCGCCGCCCCTCGTCGCCTCGCTGAGAATGCTCTCGTCGCCCCCCAGTGCCATGATCAGCGTGGCCCGGGCGGTACGCTCGGACTTGAACCCCTCCAATCGCACATCAACGACTCCAGCCTCCCTGTTATTTCTTTCCCCCAGTCCTCCTGCCGAACGCATCCGCGGAGCGTTGTTCCGGCGTATAGCTGCGGTAGAGGCCGATGGTCGAATGGAATCCACTCGGATAGTTTTCATTCACTCTGCAGTGATGGCATTCATTCGATACGAACTATTCGCGGCCCACAATGCTGTCTGGCAGTTACAAATGGGCTACTTCCCAGTGCCCCATTGTTTCCAGTCCAATGTGGCACGTCCTTTGCAGCCCCCGCACGCAGGGACATATCGCAACCTGACATGGTGCGGCCACCCCTGTTGCGATGTGTTAAACAGAACAGTGTGTGTTATGAAGGAGACAAGCCATGCTGAGTCGAACGGTTCGTTGGTGTCCTACACTTGCTTTGGTTGCGGCAATGGCGAGCATGACGGCCGCCAATGCGCAAGAAGAGCGACAAGTTCAGAAGGAAGCAGAGGCGCAGCCAGCGGCTACTGCACCACAGCAGCATTACCGAGCTAAGACGGTACTCGGTTCCAAAGTGAACATTGAGGGCAATACGGCTATCGGCACGGTAGACGATATTGTCTTCGCAGACGATGGATACATCGAGTATTTGATCGTGCTCAACGAGAACAAGCTGGTGACAGTGCCGTGGGCGGCAGCGAAATTCAACTTTGAAAAGCGAATGGCCACTATCAACATCACGCCGGAACGGTTCAAGGCCATTCCGACCTATTCCGTCGATCAGTATCCGGTTTTCTCGGCCCCCGCTTACCGCGTGCAGACGTACAGGTACTACGGTTTGACACCGGCCGAACGCCGGGCGATCCGACAGGGAGGCGGAGTCGTTGTTCCTTAGAAGTAGCGTTGAGAGCGCTGCCACTCGATTGAGTTGTCGAAGTTGGTAGCGAGAAGTCGGATTGAACCCGGTCGACTGACCGGGTTCTTTTTGTTGAGAAGCGCGTCACTGAAGTGCCGCCGATGAATTGACGGCACTATTGAGCAGACTGTCTCAAGTCGCGTGGCGTTGCGCGGGGTCTCCGCATCTCATTTACTAGTAAGTGGGGCTAAGGGTGCCGCCCGTGTTTCTCGAAGACACGGGCCTCCAAATCCACTGCAAATGCCACCTCGCCGTTACGAGGCGGGGGAGGCGGTCGCGAGACTCTGCTTGATCTTGTTCCGTCCAGTGTTTCGTCAACCTTGTGTTTTTGTGTGGGGGGGCCGGACAATTGGCGACTACTGTAATCCCGCCGCTCCGCCGGCGG
>JANMLE010000423.1:0-1690 GCA_031372385.1 Planctomycetota bacterium
CCGCCACGCCCGGCATCAGCTCGACGTACTGGTGGCCATTCAGGTGAGTCGGCTGGAGACCACAGTCGACCAGTCGTTCGATCTGTATCTGCAACTCCGCGCGAACACCGTCGCGAAACCGGGAGCCCGCGGTTCGCAGCCGCCGAAAGACGGGACCGATCCCCGGAAACTCTCCCCGGTCGTTCAGCAACTCGACGGGATATGTTCCTGTGAGCGGTCGTCCCTGAGTCAGGTTGAGATGAACTCCCAGATCGAACGGCGGCAGGTCGTCACCGAGTTGCCGGCGTCGCGACGCGGCGGCGACGTCACCCGCGCGCAGATCGTTGACCAACACCGGCCACGCGGCACACGCCTCTTCGGCTGCGGGGGCATTCGCCAGCAGCGACGTGCTGGTGAGCAACCCGTCACGGAAGGCACGAAGAATACCCTCATTCACGGCGGAGTTCATGCCAAAATCGTCGGCATGCAGCACGATCCACCGGCTGTTCGCCATGTCGCCCGCCATCAGATGGCCCACCGTCGCACGGTCCGCCATCACGCCGCCGCTCGAGTCGTCGGTGCGGATTCAGCCGGACCGTTGTCCCCGAGATCATTGATCCCGGCGTCCATGAAGTTGTATCCGCCCCGGAACGCCGACCACCGAACCCGCAGCACGTCCAACAACATCGGGATCGCGTTCCGGCTGAGTGAGATGGTCGAGGCGTACTCGTTGATCAGCGTGACCGGCACCTTTTGAATTCGCAGCTTCAGACAATGGGCCAGAAACACGGCTTCGGCATCAAACGCGAAGCCGTTGATCGTGGTGCGTGAGAAGATCGCCCGCGCCGCGGTTCGGCTGAAGATCTTCAGCCCGCATTGCGTGTCGCGGACCTGGCGCGAGACCAGAAACGTGACGATGCCGCGAAACACCTGCGAGGCCAGGGTTCGCAGAAATTGTCGCTCCACCAGGCTGGCCGAATCGACCATGTCCCGGCTGCCGAAGACGGCGTCCGAATGCCCGGCCTGCACCAGTTCGTACGCGGCCTTGAGCGCCGCCAAGTCATAGGGGAGATCGGCGTCTGTGAAAGCGACGACTCGTCCCGTCGCCGCCAACAGACCCTTGCGAACCGCCGACCCCTTGCCGCCGTTCGGCTGGCGAATCGTCGAGAACCGCGGGCCATGCGCGTCCGCCAGCGTCGCCGTGTTGTCCCGGCTGCCGTCGTCGACGACGATCACCCGGTAATCGATCCCCCATTGATCGAGATACGCGGCGGCGTCCGTCAGAGTTCGCGGCAGCCGCGACTCTTCGTTATAGGCGGGGATGACCACCGTCAGGTCATGATCGGCGGATGGAACCGTGGGTTGTTGCGATGACATGCTGACTCCGGCTGATCCAAATGGAATGGTTGCGACATCGTCGTCATGTTGTTCAACCGAGTCCCGCGAGGCGCGCATTTGCCAAGTCCCCCAATAAAGTCGCGGGACGGTAGCGGATACCTCAGCAGGCGGCAAGACCGTTTTTCGCCCTGTTTCCCGCCCGATCTGGCCGACCTGACGACAGTTTGGCGACAGCCCCATGTGGTTTGACCGGTGATTTCGCGGGATATACCATCCGGCCGCATCAATGATTCAGACGCTGCCGTCTCGTCAATCGTGCGTTGTAGGAACAGGACGATCGGCGACTACCGTAGTCCCGCCGCTCCGCCGGCGG
>JANMLE010000438.1:0-3815 GCA_031372385.1 Planctomycetota bacterium
AGCGCCAGTGCAAGGCGTTGCCGAGCAGGCCGCCGCCCAGGGTTTGGCGGGCCCGGTGATCGGTGAGCGGATCAGAGAGGTGCGCACCGCGGCCATCGAGGCGGCACGACGCCGCTCACAAACGCTCAAATCGAGACTTTGCGGCATGAAAAAGACTCCCGACCCCCTGTCCACGGCGGCTTTTCGGACAGACTCCGACATTTGATCCCCCACCACTTTTGAATAGCCCCCGCACCGATGATCTGTGTTTCGATCGCACGCTCCCGCCACAAGATGATCCTGGCGGAACATCAGGCACTCGCCCAGCGCGGCGCGAAGCTCGTTGAGCTGCGTGTGGACTGGCTGTCCCGCGCGCCCGACGTGCCCCGGTTGCTTAAGGACCGACCGACTCCGGTGATTGTCACCTGCCGTCGGCGCGAGGAGGGCGGCAAGTGGACCGGGACCGAGGATGAACGCCGGACGGTGCTGCGCGCGGCGATCATTTCCGGGGCCGATTACGTCGACTTGGAAGATGACATCGCCACGTCGATCCCGCGCTACGGCAAGACGCAGCGCATTGTCAGTCACCACGACTTCGAAGCGACGCCGGACAACCTCGACGAGATCTGGGCCGCGATGGCCGGAATGAACCCGGACATCATCAAACTCGTCACCACCGCCAAGTCGCCAAGCGACTGCGTGCGGGTGCTGAAGCTGGTGTCGGAAGCGAAGATCCCGACCGTCGGCTTCTGCATGGGTGAGTTCGGCGTCCCGAGCCGCATCCTGTGCGGCAGGTACGGGTCTCCCTTCACCTACGCGGCGATGAGTGCCGAGCGGGAAGTCGCCCCCGGCCAGTTGACCCTCCAGCAGATGACCGACATCTACCGGTACGACAGCATCACGCGCGACACGAAAGTGTTCGGTGTCCTCGGTGATCCGATCGGGCACAGCCTGAGTCCGCTGCTGCACAACATGGCGATGCGGAAGATCGGGTTTGACGGCGTCTACCTTCCGATCCGGGTCACACGCGATCAACTGCCGCAGATGCTTGACGATTTCCAGTGGCTCGATGCGCAGGGATACAGCGTCACCATCCCGCACAAGGAAGCCGTGCTGGCCAAGTATCCCGAGTGCGAAGCGATCGTCCGGCAGATCGGGGCGGCCAACACGCTGTTCCGCACGCCGACCGGCTGGCAGTCTGAAAACACCGACTTCCAAGCGGCGCTCGACTGCCTGCTCCTGCCATTGCCACAGGGGGAAACACTGGAGGGAAAGCGGATCGTGATGCTCGGTGCCGGCGGCGTGGCGCGTGCGATCGGACTGGGTGTCACCGAACGGGGGGCGCTGCTGACCATCGCCAGCCGAACGCCGGATCGTGCGCAGGCGCTGGCCGAATCGTTGAAGTGCCAGCACGTCACCTGGCCGGACCGCGGCCTCGAACACGCGGACATCCTGATCAACGCCACTCCGGTCGGGATGCACCCCCACATCAACGAGACCCCGTATCCCAAGGACTGGATGCGCAACGACCTGATCGTCTTCGACACGATCTACAATCCGGAACAGACCCTGTTGCTGAAAGAAGCTCGTCAACACGGTTGCTGGACGGTGTCGGGTGGTGAAATGTTCGTCCGCCAGGCCGCGGCCCAGTTCACCAGGTTCACCGGCCAACCCGCCCCGTTGGAAATGCTGAAAGAAACACTGCGCAACAGCATTTCCGCCGCGAAATAGACTGAACCTGCCTCCTGCTTCTTGCTTCCTGATCGCTGACACCTGATCGCTGACCCCCGACCCCTTTCCCCCAACCAGCACCCCCCATGCCCCGCACCCTCTCTCTGATCGGATACCGCGGAACCGGCAAGAGCACCGTCGGGATGCGGCTGGCGCGGCGTCTGAAATGGGACTGGCTCGACACCGACAACGAGGTCGAGCGGCGCGCGGGACGGTCGATCCGTGAGATCTTCGCCACCGACGGCGAGCCCGTGTTTCGACAATGCGAGCGCGACGTGATCGCCGACCTGGTGCAACGTGATCGACTGGTGCTCTCCACCGGAGGCGGTGCCATCCTGAATCCCGACACGCGCCGCGACCTGCGATCGGCCGGGCCGGTCGTCTGGCTGATGGCCGCGGTGGAAACCATCGCCTCCCGCATCCTACACGACGCTTCCACGGCTTCGCGCCGACCGAACCTGACGACCCAGGGTGGGATTGCCGAGATTCGCGATGTCCTCGCGCGGCGCGAGCCCCTGTACCGCGAGTGCGCCACGATCATCATCAACACCGAGGGACTGAAGCTCGGCGATGTCGTCACGACGGTGCTGGAGCAACTCCCCATCGAACTCGTCCGGGAGGCGCGCTCATGATTCCAGGTGACGTCCCCCAATGGATCGTGCTGGTCTGGTTGTTCACCTTCGGCGCTGTCATCGGCAGCTTCCTGAACGTCTGCATCTACCGGCTGGCGGTCCACGAGCACGAGGGTCTGTGGGCTCAATTGCGCTCGCTGATCCATCCCCCGTCGTCGTGCCCCGCCTGCAAGAAACTGATCCTGAAACGGGACAACATCCCGGTCCTGGGCTGGCTGATCCTGCGCGGGCGCTGCCGCTTCTGTCGGCACGCGTTTTCGCCCCGGTATGCGCTGGTCGAGTTCTTCAACGGACTGTTGTGGGTTCTGCTGTATGTGGCGATCGTCCCCGCCGGCTATGCCGGCAAAGCCTCCGAGAGTTGTCTCTGGTCGGGACTGAGCCCGCTGGCCAACCCGCTGCTTTCGCACGGCCAAGCGGTGTTCCTGCTGCACGCGCAATACCTGTACTTTCTCGTGCTGGCCGAGGCGCTGGTCGTCGCGACGTTCATCGATTTCGACCTGCAGATCATCCCCGACGGCTCGACGCTGCCGGCACTGGTCGTCGGTGTGATGGGCGCGTTTCTGATCGGGGATCTGCACCTGTGGCCGGTCTGGTTCCAATCCGGGGCGACTTTGCAGACGCTGCAGCATGTCACGCCCGATTGGCTGCACTGGCTGATGCGCGGCCCCGATCGACCGGCCTGGCTGGCGGCGCATCCGCATCTGCATGGACTCGCGTCGAGCCTCGCGGGGATGCTAGTCGGCGGCGGTGTGATCTGGGCGCTGCGCATCGTCGGCCGCTGGGCTTGGCGGCGCGAGGTCATGGGCTTCGGCGATGTGATTCTGATGGGGATGATCGGCAGCTTCCTCGGCTGGCAGCCGACACTGCTGGTCTTCTTCGTCGCGCCGTTCTGCGGACTGGTGGCGACCGTCCTATCGCTGCGATTGTTCCGCGCCCGCGAGATCCCGTACGGTCCGTACCTGAGTCTCGCGGCGCTGCTGGTGCTCCTCTTTTGGCGGCCCTACTTTTCACACTTTGAGAATTGGTTTGCGCTCGGTCCGTTGATCATTGTGCAGGGGGTGATCATGCTGGTCCTGCTCGCGGTCTCGCTGTTGCTGGTCCGGGGCGTGAAACGGCTGCTCGGGTTCAAAGATTTTGAAGACGATGGTGTGTTCGATGAATGGACGTCCGGCGATCAACTCGCGTTCTTCGCCAACAAGGATTGCGCGGCCGCTGCCGGTGACCTGAAACCTTCGAGTTGGCCTGGAACCGCGGCCGGTCAGGGCCGCCAATACTCCGACCGGTGGCGACACGGCGGCCGATAAGTCAGATCATTCACCACGGAAGTCACGGAAACACACGGAAGGAAAGGCATGAAGAGGGCGTAACAGCCTGTTGAAAACGATTGTTGGGAGGGCGAGGCTCCTGCCGAGCCGCAAGAAACAAGCGACTTTCACACATGCACGGCTCGGCAGGAGCCTTGCCCTCCCTTTT
>JANMLE010000503.1:0-5750 GCA_031372385.1 Planctomycetota bacterium
CAGCACGAACGCCTGAAACAGGAACATGCGGAAGACTTGCAGGCGCGACATTCCGACGACGCGCAACACGCCGAGGCAGCGCGTCTGCTCGATGACGTTCATCGTCAGCGTGTTGACGATGGCGAACCCGGCGATCACCAGCGCCAGCGTCAGGATCAGCCACAGCCGATTCGTCACGCTCGCGACCATGCCGCCGACAAGTTGCCGACAATCGGACAGAGACTGAAAAATCAGCCCCCGTTCGCGGCAGGCCGACTGCAGCGCCGCTCCCACGTCCGTGATCGCCGCCGGATCGCTGCGGATCATGTAGACGTGAGTCTGCTGGATGGGAAACAGACGCTGTGCCGCCTCGCGGTCCATCGTGACCATCAATCCGCCGGCCGTGTATTCTTGCGCGATGCCGGCGACCTTCACGGAATGACTGACGCCCGAGGCTTCGATACGCACGGCATCGCCCGGTTTGCTCCCGAGTTTGTGCGCGAGAACGGTGCCCAGCACCGCCTCACCGGCCAGCAAGTTCTCCCGGACACGCGGCGGATCGCCCTCGCGCAGATCCATCGGGAGAGATTCGTAGGCGGGAAACTCGCGGACCAACAATGTCGCCGAAGTTCCATTCACGGTGACGAGTAAAAACGTCACGCGATCGATGGCGGCAATTCCCGGGATGGCCGCCAGGCGCGCCTCGAAGTCGTCGGGGACCGGTTCGGTCTCGGACATGTCCACGCGGGGACGACTGGCGCGCAACAGGAAGTCCGAGGTGATCGTGCGATCAAGCCACAACTGGACGTCCCGCGTGACGCTCAGGGTGGTGTTGCCAATGCTGGTGCTCGTGGCCGTCACGACGAACAGCACGGCGATGGTCAGTGAACTGCGTCCAAAGTTGTCCAAAATCTGCCGCCGCCCGAGCTGCGCCTCGACCGGGAACAACCGGCGGATCGGCTCATACAGCAGGAACGAGCCGGGTCTGATGAGCGTCGGCAGGAACAGGACACCGGCGATCAGCACGAGGGCAATCCCCACAATCGAGGTCCACATGGACAGGATTCCCAGGGAGGCGCTCGCGAACATCAGCAGTGAGGCCAGCAGCGCGGTGCATCCCATTCCGACCGCGATGCGCAGCGGAATCCCTCGCCGTGGGGCGGTGGCGGATCTGAGGGTTGAGAGTGGCGCGGCGTCACACGCGGTGCGGGCCGGATACCAGACCGACACCAGCGTCACCAACGGTCCGAAGACCACGCCCCCGAGAATGGCATGCAGCCGCATGGCCACGAACGGCATCTTGAAGCCAAACACGTCGTCCACGCCCTGAGCCAGCGTGGTGCTCCCGGCAATCCCCAGAAGAATCCCCACGACTGTTCCGGCCGCGCCGAGCAACAGGGCCTCGCGATACATCGTGGCGCGAATCTGCTCGGTGGTGGCCCCCACGATGCGGAGCAGCGCCAATTGCCGCTGGCGTTCGGCGACAGAGATCTGAAACGTGTTCACGACGATAAAGATGGCGGCGACGACAGACAGCGCCGCCGCGACGTTCAGGCTCACATTGATCAGCGCCTCGGTCGGCTGGCTCATGTCGGCCGCCGAAGCGGGTTTGGTCAGCATCAGTGTCTTCGGAAGGTGGGCCTTGATGACCGTGGCGACCGTGGCGGGTTCGACCTTCGGCTCAAGCACGATCTGGATGGCGGTCACCTTGCCCGCGGCCCTTCCCAACCGAGCCGCCACCGCTAAGGGCAGAAAAATCGACGCCGTTTCTTCCAGCGCCGCCACGCCCTGGGGCTCGAGAATGCCAACGACTGATTTCGAGACCGGCCACGGCAGACCGCGTGATTGCAGACGGATGTCATCGCCGACTTTCAGCCCCATCCGGTCGGCCACGCTGGCTGCCACGCAGACCTCACTCGGATCAGCGTAAATGCGTCCCGAAGTGATTTTGAAATCACGCACGAAGCGGTATTGGTCCAGATCGACTCCCAAAGCAATCCCGCGCACTTCCTCGCCGTTGGCCACGATCTTCGTGAAGGCGCGGAAGGTTGAGACCGCGGCGCGAACGCCCGGAAGCTGTGCAAGCGGTGGCCGGTCGTCTGCGTGTTCGTCTTCGTCTTCGATTTCGGGGAAGGCTCCGCCGTCGACTGCCACAATTTCCAGAGCCACGCGCGATGCCAACTTCTGATGCAGCGAGTCGAGCTGGCTGCGCGTCGCCGCCGTGGCCTGCAACACGGCCACGACAGCCGCGACCCCGCCCGCGATACTCAGGATCGTGAGCAGTGTCCGGGTTCGCCGCAGCACGATGTTGTTCCAGCAGAAGATCCAGGGAATCATTGGTCGAGCTCCAGCTTGAGCGCCGCCAACCATTCTTCATCGGTGCTGGGCCGGCCATCGAAGCGAACGCGGCCGTCGAGCAACACGATCAGGCGGTCGGCCTGCGAGGCAACCCGGATATCATGCGTGACGACCACCACCGTCTGCTGTGTCTCGTGAGCGACGTCGCGCAGCAGCCGGGTGATATCACGGCCGCGAACCGAGTCCAAGTTTCCCGTGGGCTCATCCGCCAGGACCAGCGTCGGATGGATCACGAGCGCCCGAGCGATCGCCACACGCTGTTGCTCGCCGCCGGACAGATGCGCGGGCAAGTGCTTCAGCCGGTGCGACATGTCCACCCGCTTCAGCGTCTCCAGAGCACGGGGGACGGCATCACGCTGCACGATCCCATCCAGGATCAGCGGGAGTGTCACGTTGTCGACGACGCTGAGCGTGGGCACCAGATTGAACGATTGAAAAATGAACCCGATCCGCCGACGACGCAGCAGCGTCAGCTCAAGGTCACTCAGTCCCGCTAGGTTGCGACCGTCGATCCAGACCTCACCCGAGGTCGGTGGTTCGAGGCCGCCGATAACGTGCAGGAGCGTGCTCTTGCCCGAACCGCTAGGCCCCATGATCGCAATCATCTGCCCCCGCGGAACCCGGAGCGTGACGCCCCGAAGAGCAGGCACTTCGAGTTCTTCCTGGATGAACAGCTTCGAGACGTCAGTCGCCCGAATGACATCCTCAGCCTGGTTGTCAGTGGAATTCAATTGTCGAACCTCGCCAATGCAAGACGCTGAACCGATCGGCGACAGAGTCTCAGAGCTCTGCCGACTTCACGATTCATGAACTGAGAAACCAGTGTGCAGCAACAGTGTGGCGAAGGGTGCTCCGGGAGGCAAACACCACGACGAGTCTGGCCACGGGTGCAATCGTTCATTGGTGGTCGTCTTTTCTTGTCCCCTCTCCCGCCCGACTTTGGGGGGAGAGGGTTAGGGTGAGGGGGGATTTGCGTTGTGCTGGAACGCCTTGGAGTTTTTGCCACTCGTTCTTGTGATCAGTCAGTCATGCCTGTTTTCCAAGGTCTCTCGACAGTTCTGCCCCCTCACCCTAACCCTCTCCCCCTAAGACGGAGGAGAGGGGACCGGAATGTGACCACCAATTAGCGACTGCACCCTCTGGCCACTCGGGGAGAAGACGCCTTCAGTTGCTTGACGTGTTTCCGCGACACCGGCATCGTTGGCTCTGCACCAGTGTGCAGATTCCGTTGAGCAAGGTGTGCCCGCGGACGCGAGGCTCACGCCATGATGAGGCTGAGGAGAGTTGGATGGCCAAGTCCGTTGTTCGTCTGCCGTATTTTGATGTGCTCTTGAAACTGCTGGAAAGTGGCAATCCCCAGATCGATCTGGCATTCGGCCGGCACGTCCATTGGGGCTATTGGCCGCAACCCCGGCAGGCCCTGAATTCGGCTGAGGACTTTCGCCAGGCCGCCGAACGGTTGACCCACGAAGTCTATTCCGCCGCCCAGGTGACGAACGGCCAGTCTGTCCTGGATGTCGGTTGTGGGTTTGGCGGGACCATCGCGAGTCTCAACGAACAGTTCTCGCAGATGAACCTGGTCGGATTGAATATCGATGCCCGGCAATTGGAGCGCGCGAGTCAGAAGGTCACAGCAAGGGCTGGGAATACGGTGCGATTCGAGGAAGGCTGCGCCACACGGCTCCCCTTTCCAGATCAGTCGTTCGACGTCGTCCTGGCGGTCGAATGCATCTTTCATTTTCCCAGCCGGCGGCAATTCTTTCAGGAAGCATTGCGCGTCCTGAAACCCGGCGGAAGACTGGCGCTGTCCGACTTCGTCCCCGTCCGCTGGATCCTGCCCTCGCTCTGGCTGAAGTCGATGATCGGCCTGCCGTTTTACGGTGCTTTCGATTTTCGATGCACGACCGCGGCCTATCGCCAACTGGCCTCCGCAGTCGGCTTTGAGTGTCTGTCGGAACAGGACATCACGGCCAACACACTGCCAACCTATACCTTTCTCACGTCGTTGAAAAAAGAGTTCCCGCCAAATCTCGTCGCCTCTTCGGAAACGTTTGCCCTGGAATGGATGAGCCGGCTGAGACTTTTGCGTTACATGATTCTGTCGTTTAGGAAAGACACACCGGTCGAGAAGGTTCGCCACCTCTGATCGGCCGCCGTCGCCACTGAGGCTGCCGGAGCAACGAGACCGAGGCAACCAATGAAATGGGCATTTTTTACCCCGCCATCGAGCACGGGGGGCGATGACAGATGAGTAGCCGATGACTTGAAGGCGACGGTGACAGACCTGTCGTGGACGATTTGCGAGCCGCTGATTCTTTCCGCTGACGATGCAGGGACGACGATCTCCCGGAGTAGATTTGCCGGAGGTCATGAACCAGATTTTGTACACCGGGATCGAGTGACGGTCAGCGGAACCTGTCGTCGCATGCCCTGATGCACAAGAGCACCGAATACAGGCGGCGTGGTCGTTGATCTGAAACGCCCCGAACGCTTCTGGCATCTGATTCCGGGCAGTGGCCGGCTCAATTGGCCGATATCGATGCTGACGTGTGACGCGGTCGGGCTGATCGGCGATCTGGTGATCAACGCCTCCACCATCACTGCCGATGCCCCAACAAAGCCGAACCCACGCCGAGGCTGTGGAGCGAGTGAAAGGTCGTTGCTGAGTAACCGTCGTTTCCACTATTTCTACTGTGACGGTTCACGTCATCGAGTAGAGTGCAAAGTGAGAAGTGATCAGTGCAAAGTGCAAAATGAAAGGCACTCCCCTCAGTCGCCAAGCTTGGCGCGACGACCGTCGGACAACACGTCGGGGTGGCGGTTCGTGTTTGGGAGAGGCTTTGCCTTTCTTCCACTTTGCACTGATCACTTCTCACTTTGCACGGAATCCTTCGGATCAATCCGTCACAGTAGAACTATCCACTCCCACCACAAGAGCGACCAGCATTCGTACTCGCAGCGGACGCGGTTCATACCCGACAAGCTGTTGCCGCGGTTCGGGCCGGTGACGGTGAGGAAGGACACTTTGGACTTTCCGCAGGGCGATGCGGCAGGTGAGGTGACGGCGGCGGATGTCAGGCTGAGGATTGGCAGGATGTGGGCGTGATTCAGGGCGTTGACCGACTTCAGCGGTTTTCAGTTTTGATGGTTTACGGACATACGCTCCGCACACGGCATTCCAGCGTTGCGGTGACGGACTTCAGTTTATTTGTGTTTGTTTGATCGAACGAAGTCGATGAATCCGCGTTCGATGTTCAGGCTGGCAAGTTGCACCCGGATCTGGTCGCCGACTTCGACTCCTGTTTTTCCACCCGCCAGCTTGCCCTCAACAGGGAGTTTGAGCAGTCGAACCCAGGTTCCTTTTTCGGAGGCACCAGTGACAATTGCGTCGAAGGTCTCCCCGATGCGACCAG
>JANMLE010000517.1:0-1527 GCA_031372385.1 Planctomycetota bacterium
CTGCGCCGCATCTTCCTGGACGCGACCGGCACGTTGCCGACGCGCGAAGAGATCGACGAGTTCCTGACATCAAACGAACCCGGCAAGCGCACGGTCTGGATTGACCGGTTGCTCGGGCTGGCCGATTCGCCGAAGAAGGGCCTGTACAACGAACGTTACGCCGCCTACTGGACGCTGAAATGGTCCGACCTGATCCGCAACAACAGCCGCGATCTGCAGGACACCGGCATGTGGGCGCTGCACAACTGGATCAAGGGAGCCTTCCGCCAGAACCTGTCGTTCGACAAGTTCGTGTCGCAACTCGTCCAGGGGAAGGGATCGAGCTTTTCGAACGGTCCGGCCAACTACTTCATCGTGAACAACAATCCGAATGAACTGGCCGAGTCCACGTCGCAGTTGTTCCTCGGCACGCGACTGACGTGTGCCCAGTGCCATCATCATCCGTTCGAAAAATACAGTCAGGACGACTACTACAGTTTCGCCGCGTTCTTCGCCCGCACCGGTTTGAAGACGAGCCAGGAGTTCGGGCTGTTTGCCGGCGAACGTGTCGTCGTCATCAAGTCCAGCGGCGACGTTCGGCAGCCCCGCACCGGCAAGGTGATGCCGCCGAAGCCGCTCGATGGTGAACCGGTCGATCATCCGCTCGACCGCCGCATCGCCCTCGCCCAGTGGATGACCTCGCCCACCAACACTGTGTTTCCCCGAGCGACCGTCAACCGCTATGTCAGTTATCTGCTGGGACGCGGCCTCGTCGATCCGGTCGACGACCTGCGGGCCACGAATCCGCCGTCGAACCCCGCACTGCTGCACGCTCTCTCAGACGAATTTGTGAAGAGCGGCTTCAACCTGAAACAACTCGTGCGCACGATTATGGTCTCGCGGTTGTATCAACTGGATTCGCAGCCGACATCGCAGAACGCGGCCGATAGCCGGTTCTACAGCCACTTCGAAGTGAAGCGGTTGACCGCCGAACCGTTGCTCGACGCGATCGACTACGCGGCCGGGACTCAAACCAAGTTCAAGGATCTGCCACTGGGGACACGCGCGATTGAAATCCCCGACGCCGAGTATCCCGATTACTTCCTCAACACCTTCGCGAAGCCGCGCCGCACCAGCGTGTGCGAATGCGAACGCTCGCCCGATGCAAACCTCGCCCAAGCCCTGCACACACTCAATGGCGACATCCTGAGTGCCAAGATCGCCGCCAAGGGAAGCCGCGTCGACAAACTGCTGACCGACAAAACATCGCACGCGGAGATCATCACCGAACTCTATTTCGCGACCCTCTGCCGCGCTCCGTCGCCCCAGGAACTGGCCGCATCCGAACGCCTGCTGACCGAGTCCCCCACCCCGAACGAATGCTACGAGGATCTGCTGTGGGCGCTGATCAATTCGAAGGGGTTTCTGTTCGTCCGGTAAGGATCTGTGCGTGTTCGATACCTCGCACGGTTAGGATTGACTCGTTTAACCGCGTGGGCAACGCCCCGCGCGTCGATCGCGCGTGCAGCCTCAAACGCGCGGGGCGTT
>JANMLE010000523.1:0-11878 GCA_031372385.1 Planctomycetota bacterium
CGGCCGAGTCAGGACCGACGCTTCAACAACTGTCGCCTTTCGCTCCGCGAAAGGACGTCCTTTCGCGGAGCGAAAGGCGACAATGCGACACTCATTTCGGCACCGACCCTTGGCGCTGTAGGCATAGCCGCAACATGAATCGTGCGGACGGCGACTACGCGACGAACGCCGTGAACGGCAGTCCGAAAGTCTCGGCCACGGGTCTGTTGGTGACGCGGCCCTGGTGCAGATTCACCGCGTTGGCCAGGCCGGCGTCGGCGGAGGTGGCTCCGGACAGGCCGAGGTTGGCGAGTCGGAGCACATACGGCAGGGTCACGTTGCACAGCGCGTAGGTGCTCGTTCGTCCGACGGCACCGGGCATGTTGGTGACGCAGTAATGCACGATGCCATCCACGACGTAGGTTGGGTTCGAGTGGGTCGTGGGTCGCGTGGTTTCGACGCAGCCTCCCTGGTCGACGGCCACGTCGATGATGACCGCCCCCGGCTTCATCAGCTTGAGATCGTCGCGCGTCACCAAGCGCGGCGCGCGGGCTCCCTCAACCAGGACAGCCCCGATGACCAGATCGGCCAGGCGAAGTTGCTCGCGGATGTTGTGGCGGTCGCTGAAGAGCGTGTTGACGTTCGGCGGCATGATGTCCTCCAGATACCGCAGGCGGTCCACGCTGATGTCGAGGATGACGACATCCGCCTGGAATCCCGCCGCGATCCGCGCGGCGTTCTTGCCGACGACGCCGCCCCCCAGAATGGCGATGTGCGCCGGTGCGACACCGGGGACGCCGGCCAGCAGGATGCCGCGTCCCAATTGCGGCCGTTCGAGATACTTGGCCCCCTCTTGGATGCTCATCCGTCCCGCCACTTCACTCATCGGAGTCAGGCACGGCAGATCCCCCTTGGGGCCGCGCAGCGTTTCATAGGCGATCGCGGTGATCCCGGTCGCGGCGACATTCCGGGTCAGGTCTTCGTCGGCGGCGAAATGAAAGTAGGTGAAGACGAGTTGCCCCGGTCGAAGGAGGGGCCATTCGGCAGACTGTGGCTCCTTCACTTTGACAATCAAATCGGCCGCGGACCAGACTTCGTTCGCCGTCGCGACAATCGTTGCGCCGTTGGCCGCGTACATCTCGTCCGGGATTCCGCTCCCCGTTCCCGCGCCCGATTCCACCAGCACCCGGTGACCGGCGCGGGTCAGTTCTTCCGCTCCCACGGGGAGCATCGCAACCCGGTATTCATCGGTCTTCACTTCACGCGGTACGCCGATCAGCATGACGCTCTCGCTTGTGGTGGGTAGGGCCGAACGGGGTTGAGACCTGCGGACGCAGGCAACACCAACCGGCCGTTGATGAATCATGTCGCCCGAGGTTCGTCACGACGGGCGTGATACTGCGGGACTGTCGTGCGGGCGGTCGCACTGGCATCGCCGCATCATTAGCCGTCGTAGCATGGACGCCTCGTCCGTGCCAATTCCAATGGTGACCATGTTTTGCCGCACGGACGAGGCGTCCATGCTACGGTTTGCACTCGCCAAGTCCCGAAAGTTATTGACGCGCCGATCCTTGGCATCACGAATGCCGCCTGCGCAGGGCAACCCTCAGGGCCAGCAGTCCGCCGACAATCAGCGCCAGACCGCCGCCGCAAACGAGCGAGATCACCGTCGACACCGGCAGTTGGCAGGTCTCGGCCAGCCGGTCGATCATCGCGAACGAGCTCTTGCGGATGACAGCATCGGAACCGGACGGCTTGCGTTCCTTTTGAGTCTCATCGACATACCACGGTTCGTCGTCGGAAATCGCGGGTGGCGGCGGAGCGGCGTCCGCGTTGGTCGACCCGGTGGGTACGTGGCCCGCCCGCTCCGTGAGGTCCGGGACGGACGATGTTGGTGTCGACTCGAATCCGACCTGCGAGATGGGCGGAATCAGGCGAGGTTGCTTGGCGCTGCCGCGCGATGAGTTGTTGATTGATGGAACGACAGACGATTCAGGACCATTCGCTGCGCTGACGGCGCTGTTGGTTGTTCGAGTTGTCGTCGAGTCCACAGGTTGCCACAGCGTGGCCTGCGAGTGCCCGATGGCCGGTTGCCGGGGTTGTCCCGGCGGCTTTGGCACCATTGATGCCGTCTGCGAGCCACCGTCCGCAGGATCATCAATTCGCAGGCGGCTGCGCTCGCGCAATTTGACGGGGGCTCGTTGTCCGGCGACCGCGGGGCTTTGATTGACAGGAGGCTCTTGTGCGTGCCATTCCGATCCGATTGGCGCGGCCGATTTCACATCCGGTTCGACCGGTACTTCGGTGTGTTTCGTTTCTTGGAGCGGCTCCGTCTTCCGTCTGTCGGCTGTTGGTGGCTGCGACGGTTCGGCGCTCCACCCACCGGGATTCAATGACGAGGCCGACTCCATTCGCCGGCGCAGTTGGATGACGCGTTGCACGGGGAATCGCTGCACGGGAAGTTCCGTCGCGCCCGCTTCGTCGGTCGCATCCGCGGCCCATTCCGTTTTCGCCGTCGGAGTCCGTTCGGTCGTTTTTGGTGACGATGGTCCGTCGATCGTTTGAATCGCGGTCTCTTCGTCCGGCAGTCTGGGTGATTCCGAATTTGGGAACGGGAATTCCCCCGCGACTTGCTGGATGCCACCGCGCAGACGAAGCGCGCTGCGGGCAGGAACCTGCCCGGATGCTTCGGTGATCGCGACGTCGGTCATGGTCTCTGACACGGTGTCAGTCACGGTGTCCGTTGGAGCCGAGTTGCCTTTCTCAGTCGCGGTCTCAGAGGCAACCTCATTCACCGTGTCAACTTCGCCGACGGCCCGATCGAAATCATCACGTGGTTGAGCCACGGCAGGCTGGGATGTGAATGCCGTGTCCGGTTTTGAAGTGTGGTCGAACGGAACTGTCGCCGTTGGTTCAATCGTCGATTCAATCGCTGGTTCAATCAGTTCTCCGGACGCGGTCGTGTGCGCGGGATCGACTCCATCAGCCGACGCCCGCAAATCCGATGGCGGCAGAGTCTCCGTTGATGAAGCGTTTGATTCGGTGGTCGCCCGCGACTCGGAGTTTGTTCGCGACTCGATTGGCGTGCGCGACTCCGTCGACGGCCGGGCAGACTCTTCGGACGCCGCGTCATTCCAATCCGCGTCGACCCATCCACCCGAGCGGCTGATCACGCTGCGGGAGAACTTGATCGGCTCGCGCTCGTGTCTCGACTGCGGCGCGGGCGTCGGCGGCAACTCTTCGGACCACAGGGGATCGTCCTGCGGATTTGGGTTCGTTGCCGAGGCAACCAACGACTGCGGAACCGATGATGCCTGCGGAACCGGCGTGGCGGTGCTGACGGGGCCGCTCTTCAGATCGACTGCGCCATCCGCAGTCTCATCGTCCACTGCGGTGCTTGCGCCGGCGGGCAATGGCTGATGCAACTCATCCGCGAACGGATCACGCTCGTCCGCGATGGGCAATGCCGGTGCTCGCCGTCGAACCGATGCCACTTTGAGGGGTGGTTCGAAGATCTCCACTTTCGATTCGCGCGGAACTTCGCGCTGGGACGACAACTGCTGCGTCAACAGTTTGTTCCGCCAGCGGGTCGCCTCATCCGAGGAAGTGTTGCTCAGCACGGGCCCGAAGAGTGCGGGGCCGCGCGACGCCTCGACCGCCTGCTCGGCCAGTTCAATCGCGCGCTCCAAGCGGCCATCGGCGGCGGCCAGACGCGATTGGGCCAGCAATTCTCCTGACTTCGTGAGCGCGCTCGAACCTGTCTTCGCGGGTGCGCTTGTCGTCGAGTTCACGTCTGTCTTCGCAGGCGCGTTCGACGGTGACGGGGGAATCTTCGTCCCGGCGGCTTTCGCCACGACGGGTTTCTCCGCCATCGGGACGCGCTGGAGCGGCGGATGAGAATTCGAGCGTGTGATGGTCGCCGACGCGCTCACTGCAGCCGATCGTTGTGGTGATGGCGATTGCGATGGAGTCGCTTCAACATGCGCAGGCACCGCGGACGGCTCGACGGCGTCGGCCAACCGTTTTGGTTCCGGCGGTTGAGGAGTTGTCTGGGCGGGGCGCGGCAGAAGCGCGGCGGGCAATGGTGGCGCGGCCGCCATTCTTGACGGAGGAACCGCGGGCACAGTTGCGGGCTTGCGGACAGGCGGACTCGTCGGTGCGGCTGCGACACTCTTCTTCGTTTCGGCGGGAGCAGAGATTTGCGAGAGCGGGGCCGCGGGCTCGGTTGGTTGCGCGGCAACAACTGCTGCAGGGCCACTGCTGCGGGTCCGCATCTCGGCCAGAAACCTCGCGGTTTCCTGGGGCGAGCATTCAGCGGCCGGCCCGACGACTTGCGACGCGGCCTCGGAAATCTTCGCGGCCCGTTCCGCCAGTTGCATGGCTTTGGCGTGATCTCCCTGCTCGGCAGCGCGGCGCGATTCGGCCAGCAAGCGCCGGATGGTGGCTGCGAATCCATTCTCCGTGGAGCCCGTTCTTCCGGCGGTCGCCGAAGTCATCGCGGCCTGCGATTCGGGCTTCGACTGCTTCCACCATTCCGCGAGTGCCGGCTGAACGAGTCCGCACGCCAGCCCCATCGTCGTGACCCCCGCCGCCGTCATCACGCGCCAGTTGCGCGGAAGATATGCCGGGTATCGCGAGTCATTCACCGTTCGAGCCATTCCGTCTCCCCCCGAGCCGCCGGATCGCGGCCCTGCGGTCTGGAAATTCGTGTTGAAGAGTCCCACGCGCCGCTCGACCCCGTAGGCCACGAGCAGTTCGGATGTGATGACTCCCGGGACGTGCGCAGACGGCACTCCCCTGATCGGATCGGAGGTTTCGATGAAGAGGCTTCAACCGGTTGTGACGGTTTCAACGAGTTTGCGGATCAATGCGGCGGCACGCGCGAACCAGATCGCGTCGCTTGTCGTGCCTTCCCGAGCGGCAAAGGTTCTCCAGACTGTCACGGCGGGTCTGCTGAACTTGCCGGAGGCGGCCGCGACTGAGTCGCTTAACCCTGAGCCAACGGCGAAGGCGGAGCGGGGACACGCGTCCGTCACCACTGGCTCTGTTGGTGCGGGTATCGGGGCGCTGGCAACCGACACCTTCGCCGTTGGCTCAGGGTTAAATGATTCAAACAGTGTTCAGGACGTGGGCGGCCTCGCGGAGCCGCAAGATTGCAAGCGGGATGCATCGGACGCAGAATGCGATGCGGAAATTGACCGAACCTGCACCTATCCATCACGACGAGGAATGAAGTCATGAGCGAAGTCGCCGTCATGCTGAATCTGCTGGAGTACGTCCGCACCCGTACCCTGGGGACGCTCGACGAAATCGCGCGCCTGCCCGATCCGATGGCGACCCTGCGCTGGCAACCCGGTCCCGGCCGCGCCCATCTCGGTTGGCAACTGACCCACATTGGAATCACCGAGGAAGTGACCGCCACCGAGCGGTTGAACGGGACAGTCGCCGCGTACGCCGACTTGGTGCCGCGGTTCAAGGTGGGGAGTGTTCCCGACCAGAATGTGCCCGATGTGGCGACCATCCGTCAGATTCTGGACACGTCCCGCGCCCATTTGGTCGAGACGCTCTCGCAGATCAAGGACGAGGAGTTGGACACGATTCGCCCGTGGTATGTCGAGCGGGGTTGGACGCTGCGGCGGCTGATGCAGATCCTCGTCTGGCACGAGTCGCATCACCAGGGACAGGCCCACTTGAACCTGAATCTGTGGAAGGCGAGCCAGTCGTCGTAAATGGTTCACTGTGAAGAATTCGCCCGAACGATCCAGTGCAAAGTGGAAAGTGACCAGTGCCAAGTGCAAAGGGGTCGGGCGGCAGTGACGGTTCCCATTACGAACAGGTTTCCGGCGGTGTTGATCGATGGTCGGCGCGCCCTCCGCGCCATCGGATGGGAGTGCCTTTCATTTTGCACTTCTCACTTCTCACTTCTCACTCATTCCAGTCAACGGAACCGTCAAAGCAGAAGTAGTGCCGTGTGACGGTCGCCGGTCTCATTTGACCGGCGGCTTCTCAGTGGCCTTCTCTGGCAACTCAACCTCGGTGCCGATGCGGATGTCGCGAAACTTGACCACCGTGCTGTGGTTTTGCAGGCCGAGATAGCCGCTGACGGAGCGCAGGCCGAGCAGCGGCGATTCAGTACTCGTCACGTCGGTCACCAGGTAACCGTTGTGCCATGTCGTGACCCTCTGGCCGCGGCAGTTGATCTCCAGCGTGTTCCATTCACCCGGCGGACGGCTGACTCTAGGGTTCGCCCCGGCGATGTCGTACACGGAGGCCGAGTACTGGTAGTCCTTCAGCTTGAGATGCTGCGGGGCGGCGTCGTCCAGGATCTGCACTTCGAAGCCTGCCGCGGGTTCTGACTCCTTGTCGCGATGATGCTTGCCGTCCTTGGGAACGCGCACGTAGACACCGCTGTTGCCCCCGGTGGAGAGCCGGTATTCCAGCCGCAGATCAAAGTCTCCGTATTCTGCGGTGCTGCGCAGCCACGGTCCTTTCTGGCCTGAACAAATGAGCAGACCGTCTTCCACGGACCAGCAGCTTTCGGTCGGTCCGTCTTCGCCCTCCCACCCCGTGAAATCTTTTCCGTTGAACAAGGGACGGTAGCCGAGCTCCACGATGCGGATGTCGCGCAGCAGGAACTGGCCTCCCTTGGGGACTTCGACCTGGAAGCCGATGTGTCCATCCAATTGCTTCAATCCCGCGACGGCATAGGCCGGTTGACCGTTGATCTTCAGCGACACCGTGTCGCCGACGACGCGCAGATCGAACACGTTCCAGTCGCCAGGCTTGACCAGTCCGGTGCTCTCCGCGCCGGGCAGGTTGCCGATGTTCCCTTCTTTCCCCTGCAACAGATTGACCTGATACGTCGGCTTGGGAGAGGGCTTGCCGTCGCGCGCGGAGCGAATGTAGATTCCCGCGTCGTAGTTGGCCGCCTGCAGCGCCTTCCATTCCAGATGCAATTCGAAGTCGCGGTACGAATGATGACTGCGTAGCCAGCCATCGCCGGCCTTCAGTCTCAGGCAGCCGTCGACGACATCGACATCGCAGTCGTTCTCGATCGACCAGCCGTGCAGTGACACTCCGTCAAACAGCGACCGGCCGACTCCGCTCATCGCATCGGCGCGGCCGAGTTGTGGAAGAAGCATGGTCGCTGCCAGCAAGGGTGTCAGCATCACGAACTGTCGAACCATCGGAATTGGGCGGGTCATGGGCGGCCTCCGGGGTGGGGAACGGGACGGCGGCCATTATTCAGGCGTGATGGAAAAAAGAAAACCCGGCCGAATCGGCCGGGTTTCTCGATGAGGCGAGGTCATCGCGCCGCGTGCCCCCCGGCCGCGACCACGAGACCAGGGCTCATCGTCCCCCTGATCCCAGAAAGCTGAAGATCCCCCCCTTGCGCGGCGGCTTGCGTTCTTCGGGCTTGGCTTCGACTTCGACGGGGCCTTCCAGACTCTGCACGATTTGCAGGATGCTCTTGGTGACGCGCGCCTTCGGGGCCTGCGTGATCAACGGCACCCCGTTGTTCCGCGCCTCGACCATCGTCGCGTAGTCGTTGGGAATGGTGGCGAAGATTTCGCGCCCCAAGGTCTCCAGCGCCTTACTCAAACTGATCGCGTTGTCGTCCAGGCCCATTCGATTCACGACGACCTTCACCTTGTCGTACATTCCAGGCCGCCGTTTGAAGTACTGGATCAACCGGACGGCATTGCGGAGCGACGGTAGATCGAGCTGCGTCACGATCAGGATCACGTCGGACAATTCCATCGCCGCCTGGTCGAGCGGCGTGAAGGTCTTGCTGAGGTCAATCACCAGATGGGTGAACGTCGCCTTGAGCAGCGAGATCACACGGCGCAGCTCATCCGGTCCGAGCGGGGGATTCTCCTCCATCTCGACCGGACGCGGCAGCAGGAACGCGCCGCAGTCATGCTTGGTCAGCGACCGTTTCAGCAGCGCGTAGTCCAGCCGGTTGATGTTGTCGGCCACGTCTTGGATCGTGTAATCGGGAATGATGTCGAGCCAGACGTCGGCGTCACCGAGGGCCAGGTCGAGATCGATGATGGCCACGCTGCAACCGGGCTGCTGCGCAAAACAGCATCCGAGGTTGATTGCCAGCGATGTGCAACCGATGCCACCCGACACGCCGGCGACGCTGATGATCTGGCTGCTGCGAACCGTGGTGTCGCCCGAGTTCTTGTTCACGACCTGCCGAATCCGCTCCAGCGCGGAGAGGAATTCCTCCAGCTTCAGCGGGCTGGTGAGGAACTCCTTGGCCCCATTGCGGACCGCCTGCAAGATCAGGCTTCCCTCTTGGTGGCCGCTGATCGCGAGAATCTGGCACGACGGATGGGTTTGGTGAATGCTGGCGATCAGTTCAATGGAACGGACCTGGTCGGAATCGAGTGCCACGAGCGCGATGTCGGGCTGGGTCTGCAGCAGCACTTCGCTGAAGACGTCGTACCGCGAACACTCGGCTTCCAGCCAAACGGTGTCGATCCCGAGCAACAGCGTCTTGAGCGCATGCCGCGAGACGTCGTTCGGATCGACGATGGCGAGCCGGATGACGCTTTTCATAGAAGGGTGACCTCACTTGGAAACTTGCCGCGGTACAAAATCGGAAACTGGCAGACGGAGGCTTCCCGTGCGGACGGAGGGAGCCATTGGATTCACTGGAGTCGGACCACGTAACCATAGCACGCTGTAACGATCGTGCCGCCACTTGGGAGATTCGCAGTAGGGTGCGTGGAGTCTTCGGAACGCACCGGTTTGCGAACAGCGGTTTCGACGATGGTGCGTTCCGAAGACTTCACGCACCCTACGCTGATACCGTTTTCAGAAGTAACAATTGAACGGCCTCTTAACGGAAATTGGGAAAAGACTTCGAATCAGCCGGCTGTTGCCCCGATGCGGGTTGAACCTGGTTGCCGGTCTTCTTGTTGTTGCCCGACTTGTAACCCGCCTGTGTTGCCGGATCGCCGAGGCCGCGCATCTTGACATCAAGGTGCGACGGTATCGACTTTGAGTTTCGCAGGGCCGCCGGGTTGCGCGACGAAACGGCCGGATCGCCATTGGTCGGAGCGGGTGGAATCGCATCGCCGGATTTCACTCCCGGTGGGGCGATCAGGCCGCCGGACCTCGACGGTGTCTGCAAACTCGAACCGGAATTGGGTGAGGGTGGAATCGACGACGGCAGGTTCGATGGGGTGATTGTCGGGCCCGATGTGCCATGCGACGGTTGGTTCTCCAGCGAGTTACCCACGTAGCGGGTTCCCGTCCGCACATTGACTGAGAAGGTCGGATCACACGCCCCGCCCGGCTCGTTGCAGTCCGGTCCGACCTTGGGAACCTCCATCAGACCGTGCAGGTACAATTCGCGGTCGGTCGGAAAGGTCGTCGTCCGGCCCGGTCCCACCGGCGGCATCTGGTCCGCCTGCATGGCGCTCACGTATTCCGGAGTGATCATGACAATCAGTTCGACTTCCGCATGATCGTGTGTCTTCTTGCTGAAGGCCGCGCCAATGCCGGGGATTTCCCCCAGGAAGGGTGTCTTTTGTGTGCTGGCTTGAATCTTGGTCGTGATCAATCCGCCCAGAACGAGTGTCTGGCCGAAATCCATCTCCACCGTGGATTGCAGCCGGCGTTTGCTGATGCCGGGGACCGTCGTCCCATTCATGGTGATCGAGTTGGCGACGTCTTTTTCGCTCACTTCAGCATAGACCTGCTGTCGCAGCCGCGTCGGGCTGATCACGATCGGCAGGGCCTGCAAGATGACGCCGAATTCACGGAATTCGATGGTCACCGTTCCCAGGCTTTGCGGCACCGGAATGGGGAATTCACCCCCGATGTCGATCTGTGCGGCCTCACCGCTGCGGGTGACCAACACCGGTTCCGCTTGGATCCTCAGCAGCCCTTCGGACTTGAGTGCCTGCAGGAACCCCTCAAACCCGAACTGTTTACCCGTCACGCCGGCTGCAAACGAACTTGGGGCACCCGAGTTTGGAGCGATCGAGGCCGTGGGGACACCACCGATCGGGGCGGTGAGTGCGGTCAACGGAGTGATGGGACCGGGCGTGCTGGCCACGGCCGCGCTCTTGCCGAGAACCGCAAAGTTCAAACCGAATTGCCGCAGCTTGGAGCGCTGCACTTCCAGGATCTTGACGCGCAGTTGAACTTCCTGCGGGCCGCCGACCTTGATCTGGTTGACGACCGTCGGCGAATAGAGGTTGGCCAGTTCCGTGATGCTGGAAATCTGTTGCGCATCGGTCACCCAGCCGCGCAGCAGCACGGCATTCCCCCGCAGCATCGTTGCCTGGATGGCGGAATTCGGGAACGCGCGAGTCAGCACCGACTGCAGCAGCCGGGCGTCCCCCGAAACGAAGACTTCGATGGTATGCACCTGCTTGTTCTTGTCGGTGACGATCATCGTCGTGACACCCTGCTCCAGCCCCTGGACGCGCAGCTTGTTCTTGTCGAGCGCGGTCACGCTGATCACCTTGGGGTCGAAGCCGTCGACCTGCGTCAGCCATTCCTTGAACTCGACGACCTTCGCCGTCCGCTCGATGACCTCGACGGTGGATTTCAGCGCGACAACCTGAACGGCGTCACCCACGGGAACCCGTGGCGGTGCCTCCTGAGCGAAACCGGTGTTCGCCTGCGCCGCCGCGCAGGCCGCCGCCAGCAGGCAGCGACCGGCTGTCCGAAGGAATGAGTTGAGAGCTGGCATCCGAATACCTCGACTGGGAAAACGCCCGTGAGATCCGGGCGAAGCGTTGAATGAATTCATTTCCGACCATCGGCCGAAGCCCGCACAATCACTTCCACCGAATACTCGTGATCGCCGCGGTCCACGGCGCGAAGAGTGGTCGTCCCCGTTGCGACCCGTTGGACCCGCAGGCAGTTCGGACGCACGGCGAAGACGCGAATGACCGACGGGTCGTGACTCGTCACCGTGGTGAGCCAGTCGGGGTATGCCAGCAGCAGCGAGTCGGTGTCGCGAATCTCGATGCGCCGGGTCGCCGCATCAATCTGCCGGGTCGCTTCGCCGGGTGGCGGTGAATCGCCGGCGAGGGCCGCACAGAAAGAAAAGCCGCACAACAGCACTGTCGGCAAGAACCGACCCGTCGCCGCGCGGCTTGATGATCGCATCGTTGGCATCCCTGCACCTCTCTCGATTCATTCGCACTGAACGTGCCCGCCGTGAAACATCCTGTTCCGCGGCATCAATTCTTGGCTAACCCGAATTCTTCATGGCCCCTCGTGGAACCATCGCACCATGGCTGTAGCTGAGTTCACAAGAACTCAGCCCAACTTACTTTCACGAACCGAGTTCTTGCGAATTCGGCTACAGCCCCATGAATAATTCCGGCTACCGGTCCCGGTTCCCCGGAATCCGTCCCTTTGCATGTCACGGTTGGTCGCTGGAGTCTTCCCCACGTGGAATGGTGTTGTCCTCACCCGATGGTTGTGTCGCGTTCTTTCGACGCAGCAACGATGTGGACTGGGCTTCCACGGGACTGGCCTGTTCGGTCTTCTGGCGTCGATCGAAAAACTTCATCAGGGGATTCGCCCACGGCTGGGTGGATTCCGACGAGGTTCGTTTGGAGTTTGGTTTCTCATCAACCGGCCAGTCAATTTCCTGAACCTCGCGCTGGTCCCCTTGGAAGATCTCGATCTTCCAAGTCCGGCGCACGGCCTGGTAGCCAACCGACGTCACGGACTGCGGTGTCTCCGGGGCCAGGTACGCCTTGAAGGCGGACTGCGGCTTGACGGGAATGGTCTTCTTGACCGCGGACTTGTCGTCGTCCTGATATCCCAGCAAGGAATTCGAAAGCATCGTCAACGACTGGTCGTTCAAATCGCGCGAATTCACGATGCTCTTGTCGGAACCGGAGCGAAGCGCGAACTG
>JANMLE010000530.1:0-1469 GCA_031372385.1 Planctomycetota bacterium
CGGCCGAGGTTGTTGTTCATGTTGTCATCGCTGTTCCAACCGCCGTGCATCTGCTTGAGGTTGATGCTCAGTTGCGTCCCCCCGTCGACACCGAACGGCTTGTCGGCCACGAACACGGCGTTGCGCGGTTGATTGCGCCGGCCGGAGCCCTGGTCGATTCCCCAGGCGGTTTCGTCTTTGCCGTCGATCGCGTATTCGATTGGACCGGTGACGCGCTTCTTGTCGGTCTTGTCGTAGAAGTTCGGTTCCAGATCCCGCTCGGGGTTGGAGTAGTCCGCGCTGACGCTCGCGAACTTGATCTTCTCTTTCGCGGCGGCCGCGGTTCCCTCGGCCTTGAGCACCGGTTCGGCTTCCACCGCGAACTCGGTCAACGCACACGTCCCTATGAAGGAACGGCCGGGACCGTTGCACGGGAGGTTCGGATCGTTCAGCAGCTCCAGCCGAAACGCGGTGATGTTCTTCACGTCGGTCGTTCCGCGCAGGCTGGTGGTGTACTTCGTCGGCGCATAGCCCTGCGCGAGGATCGAGTGGTCCCCCATGTCGATGTAGCGCTGGCCGTTGTCGCCCGCGTTTTCCAATTGCAGCGGAATCCATGCGGGCTGTCCCTGAGCGACCGAGTCTTCCCACGCCGCCATCTTCTCGCGCCAGTCGGGCAGCGTTCGCTGGAGCTTGGTTTCGATGTCGCCCATTTGCCGGCGCAGTTCGGCCGCTTTCGTCTGCTCATCCGTCGAGTACACGACGCGCTGGGCTTCGTGATCGTTGTTGAGGAACGCGAACAGGCGGTAGTACTCCTCGTGCGTGATCGGGTCGTACTTGTGAGTGTGGCACTGAGCACACTGGATCGTCAGGCCGAGGAACGTCTTGCCGACGGCGTCCATGCGGTCGAACATCGCGTCCATGCGGAACTGCTCGGGATCGACACCCCCTTCTTCGTTCAGCATCGAGTTTCGCAGGAAGCCGGTGGCGACGATCTGATCTTGGGTCGCATTCGGCAGCAGGTCTCCGGCCAATTGCTCGATGACGAACTGATCGTACGGAAGATCCCTGTTGAGCGCGTTGATGACGTAGTCTCGATAGAACGCGATCTGCCGGGACTTGTCCTTCTCGAAGCCGTCGGAATCGGCATAGCGCGCGGCGTCGAGCCAGTGTCGCCCCCAGCGCTCCCCGTAATGCGGCGACTGGAGCAACCGCTCGACTTGCTTCTCGTACGCATCGGGAGTGGCATCGGCCAGAAAGGCGTCGACCTCGGCAAGGGTTGGGGGGAGCCCGATCAGATCCAGATGCAGTCGGCGCAGCAGCGTGATCTTGTCCGCCTCGGGGGACTGGAGCAGTCCGTTTTCGATGAGCTTCGCCGCAATGAAGCGGTCGATCTCGTTGCGGACCCGGAAACGGGTCTCATCAATCTTGGGAACGCCCGGCAACTCGGGAGCTTTGAACGCCCAGTGCGATGTGTATTCGGCCCCGCTGGC
>JANMLE010000538.1:0-4459 GCA_031372385.1 Planctomycetota bacterium
CCAAATACGAAGTTCGAGAGACATCTCACCTTGGGCCGAGTCGGGTGTAAGGCGCGTTCGGTCACGGCAATCCCCTCCAGCGGCGCAGTGCCCATTCGCCGCACAGGCAGGCCACGATGAGAACGAGGATCCAAGGCTGATGCCAGAGCGGCGTGGTGTAGGCTTCAGTGAGCGGCGCCTGGCGCGTCGGCAGTGATCGCACGAACGACTCCAAGCTGTCGGCCGCGATGACTTCGCCGCCGGTCTGCTTGGCCAGCGATTCCAACAACTCGGTGTTCGGCGCGACTCGTTGGAATTCTTCCGCGGCGGGGTCGGCGACCCAGCCGGTTTCGGATTTGCCGAGCGGCTTCCCTTCGGCATCGGCGACGTCGACGGTGACCCGGTATCGGCCCGGCATGCGCGATGCGAACGTCGTCTCGTACAACCCCGCCTCCTGCAACGACGGCTCGGCCGGTTGCGAGACTGTCGAGCCGTCCGGCAATTTCAACGAGACACTGACGGCCGCGTTGTCCTGCGATTGAAACTCGCTCGTGCGGATTCGCGCCTCCAACCGGGTGAGCGGTTGACCGAATTCATCCTGCGGCACGACCCGCAGTTCGATCCGGTCGGGGACGTCGGCGATCAGCCAACGCACCGTCTGCCGCCACGCCTTGCCCAAGTCGTCCTTCTCGCGCTGTGCATCCGTGCGATTCAGTTGCCAGCGCCACAGGTCGCCGATCAACAGCGCGGCGCAGCGGCCGCGTCCGAAGCGCTGCACGGCGAGCGCGGGATGACGCTGGCTGGCGGCATCCACGACCTCGGCAATCACCGTTGCTCCGGGCTTCAAATTGCCGACGCGGTTGATCGTGCGGAACGGCGGCAGTTCCTTCAGCCGCTGCTGTTCCTCCGATTCGGTCGAACGGAGCCGGGCCCACGGTTGCAGCCAGCCGTCACGGGTCAGGGCGAGACGATATCCGGTGGGCGACGGTGTTGATTCGGCGGCATCCAGATACAGCGGCAGCATGCGGCCGACGGGTGTGCGGGCATAGTTGCCTTGTCGAAACGATTCGGCACCGCCCAGCATCAGCAACCCGCCACCGCGCTCGGAGACGAACCGCTCCAGCAGCGCGAGTTGATCGGCGGTGAAGTACCCGGCCTCCAAGTCGTCGACGATGACGGCTTGGAACTGGTACAGGTCTTCCACCTTCTTCGGGAATCCGTCGCGAAGTTCATTCGGATCGCGCGTGTTGAGCCGCACCATCACCGGCTGGTCGTAGCGTTCGGTCTCTTCGTTCGTCCGGTCGAAGCCCCGGAAGAGCGGGTTGGTCGCCTCACCGTCGCGGCTGCGCCAGTCGAACTTCGCCTCGCGCCGCGCGACACGGATGACACCCGTCAGCTTGATCTGTTCGTCGGACTCGATCGCGCGGTTCAGGAACTTGTATTCCCAGTTCGGGCGGCCGGTCAGATACAGGACGCGATACGGACCGCTGCCGCGATCGACGGAGACGAGGCGGCGGTTATTCGCGGCGGTCGATTCCTTGTCGGGTGCCAGCGCGGCGGTCTCGACCTTGACCTCGTAAAACGAGAGGCCCGGCTTGGCGGGACGGAATTGAAAGCGGAACGCCAGCGGGGTCGATTCGCGGCCGAAGGCTTGTGTCTCCTGCTTGACCAGCGCGCCAGTCTCGTCGAGCAGCGTGGCGGTGACTTTGGCACCGTTCAGTCCCAACTGAGTCACGTCGGCCTGGATCGTGACGGGGGCGTCTTCGAACGCCGTGGTCGTGACGGACAGACGCGAAATCGCCAAATCGCGGTGTCCCTTCGCAGTGCCAGAGACCACGGGATAGATCGGCGGCAGGCCCGTCATGTCGATGGCATCAGCACCCGAGTCCGTGGCATTGCCGTCGGTGAAGAGCAGCACGCCCGCGAGTGGACGATCGCGAAACCGATCCTTCAGACCCGACAGGACCGCGCGCAGGTTCGTGCGCGTGCCGTCATGATCGAGCCTCGCAAAATCGGGGACGCCCTGCAGCCGTGAATCGAACAGATAGCGGCGGACATCGAAGTCCTGCGACATCCGGATCAGCCACGGCGCGTCCTCCTGCGTGAGCAACTTCTTGAGTTCCGCGCCGCGCGACTCGGTGGACCGCGGATCGTGGATCGACAGGCTCTCGCTGTTGTCGGCGAGGATCGCGAACAGGTTCGCACCCGGCCGCGCCCGCTGTCCGCTCCACAACGGTTCCAACAGGCAGACGACGAGTGCCGCCAGCGCGATCCCCTTCAGCGTCGCCGCAAGCCAGCGGGTGCGGCGGTCGAGTGAGGCGGCCGAGTACCGGGCGATGATAATCACACCGGCGATGACGCCCAGCGCGATCGCCGGGGCAATCCATTCTCGACCGCCGATCAGCAGGGAGGCCAGCATGCGACCTACTTGTCCTTCCCGCTGCCGAGCCGTTCGTAATAGCTTTTCACCAGTGACCGGAAGCGCGCCGGCACCGGATCGCGGTCCACGGGGACGAGCGAATCAGGTGTCTCGCGGCGTGAGATTTCCTCGGACAACTGCCGCTGCAATTCGATCATTGGCTCATGGACCGTGGTGCGAACCAAGTCCCAGTTCGGGGCCTGCGAATGCCGCTTAAAGTCCGCGCGCAGACTGCGCGCACGTTCACGGACCTTGGCGACTTCGGCCTGCAGCTTGGCGTCGCTGACCATCGATTCCACATCGCGCAGCCGCTCGTTGAACTCGCTGAAGTTGGAACCCGTCAGCGGCCCCCCTTGTCCACCGGGACCACCCCCAACGCCCCCTTCTTCGCTGCCACCTTCGGGATTCCCCGGACTCGGACGCGATCCGCCTTGCTGGCCCTTGCCACGCAATCCGCCACCCTGCGCACGCCCCGAGCCTTCGCCTTGTCCTTGCCCTTGTCCCGGCTGAACTTGTCCCGGCTGACCCTGTCCCGGCTGACCCTGTCCCGGCTGACCCTGTCCCGGCTGACCCTGTCCCGGTTGACCCTGTCCCGGTTGGCTCTGTCCCGGTTGGCTCTGTCCCGGTTGACCCTGACCCGGTTGACCCTGTCCCGGTTGACCCTGTCCCGGTTGACCCTGTCCCGGTTGACCCTGTCCCGGTTGACCCTGTCCCGGTTGGCTCTGTCCCGGTTGACCCTGACCCGGTTGGCTCTGTCCCGCCTGACCGTTTTGTTTCTGCTGGGCGATTTCGCGTTCGAGGTCTTTGGACAATTCGGCCAGTTCCGTGCGGGCGCGTTTCAAGGATTCGACTTCGTCACCAAGCACCGCTTCGGCCGCCTTTTCGATCCCCTGTTTCAGCCGCTCGATTCCTTCGCGCGCCTGTTCCTCGGCACGCTGCGCTTCCGGCAGGAAGCCCGCCTTCAGCAATTGCGCTGTCGCATCCAGCGCCTGATCGGTCTTGGTTTCGCGCATCGAGCGGACCGTGTCGTAGAGCTGCTTGGCGAGCAGCGGCTCCGCCTGTTCGGCCTGCTCGACGACGCTCTTCGCATCGTCCACGATCTGCCCCGCCTGGCGGCGTTGCTCTTTGAACTCGGCTTCCAACGCCTGACGGTTCTTCGCCTGACGGAGTGAATGTTTGCTCTCGTCCTGCGCGGCGTTGAGTTGTTCCGCAAGCTGCTGTTCCCGTTCGGCAAGCTGGCGTGCCGAGTCGCGCATCGAACGCATCGCGTCGGCGAACCGCCCGGCGGTCTTCTTGCGGAAGTCTTCCTGAAGCTGCTGCAACTCGCGCTCGGCGCGCGTGCCCGAGTTCAGCGCCTGTGAGAGTTGCCCCTCACGCAGTTTTTCGGCTGAGTCGACCATCCGTTGCCGCGTCTGCTCCAGTTGCTCGCGCGACTCGCTCATCTTCTCCTGTTGGGACGCTTGAGCCATCTTGTCGCGGACTTCGTCGGCGTCGTGCAGCAGATGCTGTTGATCGTCGCGCAGGCGCTTCAACTGCCGTTCGAGTTCCTCGCGCTCGGCGTTGGTCTTGGCAGTGCGGAGGGCCGCGTCCAGTTCCTTCAACTTCTCGTTGATCCCCTGCTGGCGGCGGGCCAACTCCTTCAATCGGTCGAGGACCGCCAGTTCTTCACGCTGTGATGCGTCCGCCTGCTTCTGGCCCGCGCGCTGCAGTTCGTACCGGTTCTGCTTGTTGTCCAGTTCCAGTTGCGACATCTGTTCTTTCGACGCACTGGAGCTTTGTCCCGAGCCACTGCCGCTCTGCTGGCTCTTCATCATCAGATGTTCTTTGGCGCGCAGTTTGAGCAGTCCCTGATAGGCACTCTGCTCGGCGACCGACGCCACGGTCAGCGGGGTCAGGCTGGACTCGGCCAGCGCCGCCCCCAGCGCCTGATCGGCCTCGGCCATCCGTTCGCCAATCACGGCAAGGATCGGCTGCAACTGGGGGACGGTGACTTTCTCCTTCAACGCTTCGAGTTGCTCGATCGCTTTCTTCTGGCTTTCCTGAATGACTTTGACGCTGTCG
>JANMLE010000600.1:0-1024 GCA_031372385.1 Planctomycetota bacterium
CGCGTGGGCATCGCCCCGCGTGTTTTGGGCGTGAATCCTCGCTCACGCGCGGGGCGATGCCCACGCGGTCAAACGACTCACCTTCGGCCGCCTGATGTATAACCACCGATCACCGCGAGCCTCCCGTCGGCGGAGCGACGGGACTAAGGTTGTGGCTCAACCATAACCGGGGGTTGTTCGACACCGACGCGGGTGTTGGCGGATTCGGATTGTACCGTCAGGTAGGTGAACAGTTCCTCGGCGGTGAGGTGCAGGTCGCGGTCGGTGTCGGCCGCTCCCTGAATCGCTTCGGCCAGCATCCATCCGAACAGGCCGTGCCGTTTCTCATCCCACGTCCGCGACTGCTGGTCTTTGTCGCACGCGATGATCGTGGTGGTCGACTTGAGCGGCGTCTTCAGGCTGTTGACGAGCGCCGCGCCGGCCAGTTGCTTCTGCAGATCCTTGCCGGTCCCCTTCGGCGTGACATCCAGGATGAGCAGCTTGTCCTTCGACTTGCAGTCGTTGAGCTTCCCGGCGAGCCAGTTGAGCGACACTCCGGTCGCCGGCATGTCATCGAACTTGAAGTCCTTCGGAGCCAGATAGACTTCGTTGTCGTCCCCCTGATAGGCGTGCCCGACGATGTAGATCAGCACTTGTGTTTGCGGCAGGGCGCTGCTGAGTGACTCGGTCAACTGGCGTTCCCAGTTCTTGCGGGTGCCGTCGACCAACAGGGCTCCGCGCTGATCGGACACCGCATAGCGCGACAGCAGCGCTGTGTGAACCAGCCGGGCATCGTTGAGGGCTGTCTTGAGCGGCGAGAGCGTCGGATCGGAATACGACTGAGTTCCCAAGACCACGGTCCAACGATCGGTTTGAACGGGCCGGCGGGCATCGATCGTCGTGGCCGACAGGTTTCCGTCGGTGTCTTCGGAGTACGCGATGCGGACGTTGTCGAACTGGCGCAGGTCCGCCAGCGCGACCTTGTCGAGTGACAAAGTCATTTCACACTTCGGCCCGACACTCAACGAATGACGTTCACCGCTGG
>JANMLE010000439.1:0-7472 GCA_031372385.1 Planctomycetota bacterium
AACGAAAGCGTCACTCGTCCGTGCCGGGTGGCCGGTGGGGTTCGAACATGGTGAGCGCGGCGTGGTCCGCCTGTTCGATCGTTTGGACGGCGCGGTTGTACAACGCCTCCTGGCTGCGGATGACCGCCCCCGTGGCGGTCAACTTCACCGGTTCGTAGCGTCCGTCGGGCAGCAGTCGGCGGGATTTGACATTGTCTTGGAAGTGCGTCTTCAGGATGGCCATCAGCTTGGCGCGGGCCGCCGGGTCTTCGACCGGGACCAGCAGTTCGACCCGCCGGTCGAGATTGCGCGGCATCCAGTCGGCGCTGGAGATGAACAGCCGTTCGTCGCCGCCGTGATAGAAGTACAGGATGCGGCTGTGCTCCAGGAAGCGGTCGATCACACCGGTGACCGTGATGTTCTCGGAGAGACCCGGCACACCGGGACGCAGGCAGCAAATGCCGCGGATGTTCAGGCGGATTTTCACTCCGGCCTGCGACGCCGCGTACAGGGCCTCGATCATCTGCTCATCCACCAGCGAGTTGAACTTCAACTGGATCTGGGCCTTCTGGCCGTGCCGCTTGCGTTCGGTTTCGGCTTCGATCATTTCCAGCAGCTTGTCGCGCAGGCCGATGGGAGCCATTTCGATCTGGCGGAATCGTTGTGGCTGCGAATAGCCCGTGACGGTGTTGAAGAATGCGGTGGCGTCCGCCCCCAGATCCTCGTTGCAGGTGAACAGCGACGCATCGCTGTAGGTGCGCGAGGTGATCTCGTTGTAGTTCCCCGTTCCGAAGTGGACGTAGCGCTGAATCCCCTGCGGCTCGCGGCGGACGACCAGGCAGATCTTGGCGTGGGTCTTCAGCCCCTTCACACCGTAGATGACTTGGACGTCGGCCCGTTCGAGGTCGCGCGCCCATTCGATGTTCCGCTGTTCGTCGAAGCGGGCCCGCAGTTCGACGATCGCGGTGACGTACTTCCCCTTCTGCGCGGCCCGCTTCAGCGCGATGACCATCGGACTCTTGGCGCTGGTGCGATACAGCGTCTGCTTGATCGCCAGCACGTCGGGGTCATCCGCGGCCGACTCGATGAAGCGGATGACCGGGTCGAAGCTGTCGTACGGGTGGTATAGCAGGATGTCGCGGCGGGCGATCGCGGTGAAGATGCTTTCCGCCGGATCGATCTGCGGCGTCGGCTTGGGGGGCCAGGGTTCGTAACGCAGCGCGTCGAAGCCCTGCGAATCGGTCAGCCGGAAGAAGGCGGACAGATCGAGCGGGCCTGGAATCGTGAAGACCCATTCGTCGGCGACATCGACCGCCGTCTGAAGGAACTCGCGGACCAGCGGGCTGCCGTGGTCGGCGACTTCCAGGCGGACGCACGCGCTTTGCCGCCGCGCGTTGACGATCTCCTGCATCTCGGACATCAGGTCCGAGGCCTGGTCCTCTTGGAGTTCCATGTCCGCGTTGCGAGTGATCCGGAACGGCACGCACTCTTCGAGGGTCTCGCCGGGAAACAGCCGCGCCAGAAACCGGCCGACAACTTCTTCGAGCAGGATGAAGCTGAATCCGCTTTCCGATGGAAGCGTGATGAATCTCTGGCGGTTGCGACCGAAGGGAACGATGGCGAACCGCGGGACATCCGAGCCGGCCGACGGAGCCAGCCGCACGCAGAGGTTCAGCGACTGGTTGATCAGCAGCGGAAACGACGGCACGTCGGCGGCGGGAAAGAACACGGGCATCTCGGTGATGCCCGGCGACTGTGTGGCCACCGCGGGCTTTTTCTTCGGCTTCTTTCGCGTCGGAGGCTTGTCGTCTTCTGTTGCGGTCGACAGCGCGATGGCCAGCGGCGTCAGGACCGGAAAGATCTCCTGTTCGAACAGCAGTTGAACATGCTGCGATTGGCGGTCGGTCAGTTCATTCGGTCGCACACGGCGCAGCCCCGCCTGGGACAGGGCCGGCTCCAGATCATTCAGGTAGCAGTTGTATTGTCCCTGCGCAAAGGCATGCATTCTTTCACCGATGGCCTGCAATTGTTCCGCGGGGGTCAATCCGCAGGGATCGGGACGCGCATCGCCGCCCGCCTGGACCAGTTGCAGGCTTCCCACCCGGACCATCGTGAATTCGTCGAGGTTCGACGCGGTGATCGCCAGGAATTTCAGCCGTTCCAGCAACGGGATCGACGGAGTGCCGGCTTCCTCCAGGACGCGCTGGTTGAATTCCAGCCAGCTCAACTCGCGGTTGAAGAATCGTGATTCAGCGGCCATGCCAGAATGGTTTCCTTCAGGTCGTCGACAATTGACGTGACCGACAAAAGTCGCTTGGACAGCGTTTCGTAGCACGGACGCCTCGTCCGTGCGCGAAGGTCATCGGCGATTTCAGACGCACGGACGAGGCGTCCGTGCTACGGGGACTATTGTCGGTCACGTCGACAATTGGTGTACCATGCGCGGCCGACCCTTCGACCGTCACCGCAGGCGAACTCGGAATCTCCGGCAGATCTTAGGGATCGGGAAGACCTTTTGCGAATTACCCATGCGGTTGACCCGGGCTGGCGGCCGACGAAAGATGACGGCAGATTCTGCCGGAGATCGGCCGACCGCTGGTGTTGCGCGAAGATTCGCGCCTTTCGGGAGAAGATGATGACAAGTGACCAGCATCCAAACGGCCGCCTGCGACAGTCGGCCATGTCCCTGTTGGTCCTGTGCTTGGGAACCCTGCAGACGGTTTTCGCGCAGCCGGTTCCCGCACCGCAGGCCACGGGCCGGTTCTACGACCAGACGATCCGGGATGAATCGGGCGAGCACAAATACGTGGTCTTCGTCCCGGCCTCGTACCGGGACGACCGGCCGTCACCCGCGATCCTGTTTCTGCACGGCGCGGGTGAGCGGGGCAAAGACAACCGCCTGCAACTGACCGCCGGCCTCGCGCCGTTCGTGCATGCCCGGGCGAAGACGTTTCCGTTCCTCGTCGTGTTTCCGCAGTGCGAATCTTCCGAAGCGCGGATTCTGGAAGCGTGGCAGGCCGGCAACCCCGATGGCCGCCGCGCTCTGCTCGCGCTGGAGGACGCTTCGAAGCGCTACCGCATCGACCCGAAGCGCGTGGTCCTTTCGGGATGGTCGATGGGTGGCTATGGCACGTGGAGCCTGGGCATGGCCGAACCGTCGAAGTGGTCGGCCGTCGTCCCCCTGGCGGGTGGTGGAGACCCCAGCCAGGTCGCCGCGCTGAAGGACGTCCCGGTGTGGGCCTTTCATGGTTCGCTCGACAGGCTCGTCAAATCGGACGCAGACCGAGCGATGGTGGAAGCGCTCAAGGCGGCCGGCGGAACCGCGACCTACACCGAGCTGCCGGATGTCGGCCATTACCTGTGCGACGCGGTCTATGGCAATGAGGCCGTGATCCAATGGATGCTCAATCCGCGTCAGGCCCCGGCCGAACTGGGGACCGCGCCGCTCGTCAAGCCGGTCGTGCCGATCACCGTGCCGTTCGTCCCCGCGGTGGAGATTCCGCAGGCGGTGGCCATTCGACTCGGGAACGATGCACTCGCCGCGATGTCGTATGCGATCCCCCAAACGGTTCCGAAGGACATGCTGACCGGGCGAATCAACGACATGTTCGACAGCACCGTCGCCGCGGGCCGGTCCTTTGGAATTCGGTTTTCGGGGATCTCCTACACTGGCCAGTTGGAGCGGGTGCTGGCCAAGGGGACGGGCAAAGACCGAATCTTGGTTCAGATGGGCCTGCGCAACGTCACTCTGACGATTGGCGGAACGTCGGTTTCCGGCGAACGCCATTCGGCCCAGGCCGGGCCGATCAACATCGTGATCGGACACCGTGCTCCCGTCTGGCTGACTTTGGAACTGTCGCCGTACATTGCCGACCGTCAGATTCGCCTCAAGCAAGTCAGCGCCAACTTTCAGATCCCCAATGACAACTGGTACGTCACGCAGCCGGCCGGAGTTTCCGTGCAGGGGTTCGGCATGACCGAGGGGGCGGTCGTCAGCGGATTGACGAGCGGCTTGTACGGTGCGAAGGGTCGCATTGAAAACGAGGTGCTCGCCATTGTTCCCAACATCATCAAGCAGGTCGAGAAAAGCCTGATCCTGCCGGACACCGGGTCGCCGGTGACCCAATCGGGATTCACGATCTCCAAGCTCTGGCCGTTGCCGATCTATCCGCCGCGCCTGCGGATCTGGCCCGAACAAATCGCGACCGACGAAAACGGGATCTCGCTGGTCGTCGGCCTGACTGCGGCCAGTCTCGATCCGTGGGGTCCGGTCAAGCCGCTGAAGCGTGTCGAGGGCACCGGAGCAACACTCGAACGGTTGCCGACCGACAAGGCGCTGCACGCGATGGTCGCTCCGCAGGTGCTGACACCGCTGACCGAGATGGCGGTCGAAGCGAATCAACTCAAGCTCGACTTGCTCGACATCCCGGAACCGCTGTTCGCCAAGATGGCCGACCGCGCGACGTTGCAGGAGTTGATCCCGGACCTGAAGCAGTATGGCGACGACTTGCAGGTGCGGGCCTCGCTGAGGGTCACGCGCCCGCTGGAAGCAGGCGATTCCGCACAAACGGTCGGCGACACCGCGAAAAAGCCGTTCGAATTCCGGGCGAACGGCATTCAGATCACCATCTCGATCAAGACGGACGCTCAATCGCCGTGGAAGCCGTGCGCCGTGTTTGAACTGAACGTCGCCGAGCAGGTTCGGGCCAACTTGAAAAAGCCGGCCCACGATCAGCGCATCGTCAGCCTCGACTGGCAGCCGGAAACCAGCGTCACCAGCACCGCGCGGTTCGTCGAGGGATACTCGGCGAAGGATTCGACCCTCAAGGCGGACGCCTATGCCGACATGTTCAAGGTGGCGTGGCGGACGTTCAGCAAGGGAACGAGTGTCGCATCGATGGAAGTTCCCGATCTGTCGATCGGCTCTTCGAAACTGCGGTTGAACAACATCGGCTGGACGTCGCCGCTGGTGGAAGTCACCTATCATCTGGCCCGCATCAAGCTCACAAACCTGAGCGACGAACCGTTCACCTACGAAACCAAGGCCCCGACCAGCGCCTGGGGCGAGCCCCTGACATTGAAGCCCGGCGACTCGCACGAGTTCGAAATCCCGTACCCGCTGACCTACCGCCGCAAGTCCGACAAAGGGCTGGAGGTCTACACTCTTCCCGCCGGCTCACACTCCGAATTCCGCGTCCCTCTGACCGGCGGAGCCCCGCGACTGTTCGCCGCCAACCGGCCCGCGCCGGGTGGCTGATCGAAGTGTTCGGCGTCACAAACCAGTACTCATGCACCCGACTGGTGTCGCAACGTGAAAAAACGCGTCTACATCGAAACAACGATTCCAAGCTACTTGGCCGCATGGCCGAGTCGCGACCTGCTGCAAGCCGCTCGACAGCAAATCACGCACGACTGGTGGAACAACGAACGAGCGACGTACGAACTCTGCATCTCTGAAATCGTTCTCGATGAAGCGGCCGCTGGAGACTCAGACGCGGCCCAACGACGCCTGGCATTTCTCGCCGACCTACCGCTCCTGGACGTGACGGACGCCGTCAACGATGTCGCCAAGGCGATCATGGAATCGGGGTTGCTCCCGCAACAGGCAACCCGTGACGCGATCCATATCGCAGTGTCGTCCGTTCACGGCATCGACATTCTGCTGACTTGGAATTGCCGACACATTGCCAATGCGGCCATCATGAGGGAGTTGGGCAGCATCGTGGCACTCTGCGGCCATGAGATTCCGATCCTCTGCACGCCGGAAGAATTGCTGGGAGATTGATCGACATGGCACAAATCAACGAGACCGAAACCACGGACGAAGTGATCCAGGAAACCAGAAGGATCAAAGAAGTCTTGGCAGCGTCCATGGGTTTCGACATTGATCGCATTCTTCAAGATGCGAAACGGAAACAGAACCAGACCGGCAGAAAGATTCTCTCTCCACCTGTCCGCGAAGGCGCGTAGCAAGCATTTCATTCCGAGGCGTGCGCGTTCGCGTTTGGGGCGTAATCAAAGTCACTCGCGCGGCACATCGGAGTTAGCTTGAACAGCAAGGGGTCAGGCACCGGACAAATGTTGTTCCAGCACAACGAAGGTTTCCGCCATTGATGCCTGAAGCGCCGCTGGCCGCTTGAGTTCCCTTGCGGTTGTCGCGTTTACCGTGACCGGTCGATGTCACTTTGCGGCTCTGATCCTCCGGCACTATGCTGTCTCCGGTTCATCCCGCCCGGTTGTCACGGAAGGAACAGCAAATGACAATTCGTGGGACGCATTGGATCATCGGACTCTTGGGGACCGCGTGCCTGGTGTCGCTTCTGTTCGCGCAGACGGAAGGCAAGAAAGAAAACGTTCCCCAACGGGAAGAAGCGAAGCGCGGGGAAGTCGAAGTGCCGGCCGATTCGCAGAGTTGTGTGAAGTGCCACCAGAAGTCGTCGCCCGGCATCGTTGAGCATTGGACGGACAGCACGCATGCGGCCCAGGGAATCGGCTGCGTGGACTGTCACGCGGCGGATGCGAACGACGCCGATGCGTTCACGCACTATGGATCGACCATCGCGACGGTCGTCACGCCCAGGGATTGCGGTAACTGTCACTCGACGGAGTACGAGGAGTTTTCGATCAGCCATCACTCCAAGGCGGGCAACATCCTGGCGTCGCTCGACAACTTCCTCGCCGAGACCGTGGAGGGTTCGCGGGTGCCGTTCAATCCGCACTCCCCCACACCGGGTCATGCCGTCGACAAGGTGAACGGCATGGTGAGCGCGACGGTCGGGTGTCAGCAGTGTCACGGCAGCAAGATCGCGTTGGAGTCCACGGAGGGAGGCTCACTGACGGTCGATGATTTCAAGCCCGATGCCGATGGCCGGCCGACGAACCGGGAGGCCGTGGCGAAGATCAAACGGGATGAGACCGGACGCCCGCAGCTCACCGCGGCGAGTTGGCCGAACACCGGTGTCGGCCGCCTGAATCTGGACGGCTCGCTGGGGTCGTGCTCGGCGTGTCATTCCCGGCATGACTTCTCACCCCGCCGCGCGCGCCAGCCCGAGAACTGCGGCAAGTGCCACCTGGGCCCCGACCATCCGCAGAAGGAGATCTACGAGGAATCCAAGCACGGCGTCGCCTACCGCGACCTGGTTTCGAAAATGAACCTGGATGCCAAGGATTGGGTCTTGGGTGAGGACTATTCCCAAGCCCCGACCTGCGCGACCTGCCACATGTCGGCGAACAGCCGCAACGGTCGCAAGGTGACGCACAACGCGGGCGAGCGGATCTCGTGGACGAACCGCCCCCCTGTCAGCCTGAAGCTGGATACCGGTGCCGACGGCGAGGTCGTCAAGGAAACCGATCCCGCTCTGCGAAAGAGACTCGTCGTGGAGACCTCGGACGTGAAGCGGGCTCGCATGCAGCAGGTCTGCGCCCACTGTCACAGCGACAACTACGTCAAATCGTTCTATCAGCAGTACGACGATTTCGTGGTCAACTACAAC
>JANMLE010001541.1:0-2197 GCA_031372385.1 Planctomycetota bacterium
ACTCGCCGATCAGATCGCCCTCAGCTACGCCGATTCCAAGCTGGACGCGCCCGCCTCGATTCGCGCGCTGGTGTCGCGCCGGCCGAAGACGAGTGCCGAATGGCTCGCGCAGTTGAACCGCGGTCGCGACGTCGACGCCGCTGCTGGACGACGAACGTTCTATCACCCGCAGGGAGCCTGCTGCTTCAAGTGCCACCGCATCGACGGCCGGGGCGGTCGCGTCGGGCCGGATCTGTCGCGGGCGGTCGGCACGATGAACCGCGTTCAACTGATTCAGTCAATCCTGGAACCCAGCCGCGAGATCGCCCCGCAATTTGTGGCCTGGGCATTCGAAACCCGCGACGGCAAGGTCGTGACGGGAATGATCGTCCACGAAAACGAAGGCAAGACCATCGTCGGCAATTCGGAAGGCCAGACCGTGGAACTGAAAACCGCCGACATCGAGAACCGCGTTCCGCAACGCATCTCGGTCATGCCGGATAAACTCACCGATCGCCTGACGCTGCAGGAACTCCGCGACCTGATCGCGTTCCTGGATGCCCAACGCTGAGCGAAAGGGTACGTGTGGCACGCCCTGAGGCTTTGCGAAGGGCGTGGTGATTGTGCAAGGATACGACGACTTCGTGACTTCCACGCCTTTCGCAAAGCCTCAGGGCGTGCCACACCTTTGACGAGTCGAGGTTTCGATGCGATATCACGATCCAACCACTGGAAAGACGTTCGTTCGCAAGCTGAGACGCTGTTCCGACGAACTGGGACACGCATACGAACTGACATTCTCGTGTTATCACGGGTACGCATTTCTTGAAAAGGAACGATCTCGTCGCTGGTTCATCGACGCGATGGCCGAGGCTCGTTCCATTCTAAAATTCGACCTGTGGGCCTACGTCATCATGCCCGAACATGTCCATCTGTTGGTCTACCCTGGCGATGCGGGGGCGTCCGCCGGGCGGATTCGAGGAAAGATCAAGGAGAGTGTTGCTCGTCCCGCGATCGCGTACCTTGCCGAGCACGCACCCGAATGGCTGGCGAAAATCACCGTGCGGGAGGGGACTCGCGTCCGGCGTCGGTTCTGGCAACCCGGAGGCGGCTGCGACCGAAATGCCATCGAGATCGCGACCGTTCATGCGATGATCGACTACATTCACGCGAACCCCGTACGACGGGGATTGGTGGTGCGTCCCACAGATTGGGAGTGGTCGAGTGCCCGCTGGTACGCGGGAATGACTCCGGTTCCGATTGAGATGGATCGCACGCTTCCGTCACGAACAATAATCGGCCCCGACAACACAATGGGTGGCACGCCCTGAGGCTCTGCGAAGGGCGTGGAAACGTCGAATAATCACGACCAAAACCCACGCCCTTCGAAGACTCAGAGCGTGCCACACCGATCACGCGTCACATTGGTCGTGCCACCCCGCCGCTGGGCTGTGAGACGCAACTCCTTCGGAGTAAATGCAGGAACTGCCCCTCGCGAACATTGTCAGACGTGTTTCTTGCTGTTTGAATGCTGCCGCGTGATGCGATGTCGAACGAGCGTTCGGCTCGTCACGTGGAGCGACAGGGCTAAACAACGACTCCTGACCCAATTCTGCCCCCTTTGGACTCCTCCCTAATTGGATATGCCACATGACGACTGCCACGTCAGCACCTCCGGACCTGAAGAAAATCGCTGCTGAGTTCGCCGACGGAATTCGCAGGCTTGTTCTCGCCGCAGAATCGTCTCCTGAACTACAGGCGGCCTCGGCTGTTGAAGAACTCAAAAAGAAAACAGAGGATCTGAATCGGCAGATTGCTGAAGTGCGATCACGCTCCGCGGATATCCTGAAAACGAAGGATGACGTTGCGGAGCACAAGAACGAACTCAAAAAACGAAACGCTGAACTGAAAGCCGCACAATCGAATCTTGAGTCCCTCTCACAGCAGGTGGGTGAGTCTGCATTTCGAGAGTTTCTCGCTGGTCGATTGACTGATTTCCCGGCGTTGCAGACTCGGCGGGACATTCAGCGACAGATCGACGAACTTTCCCAAGAGAAGGTCCAAATAGATCAAGCTTCCCATGCCGGGTTCACTGACAAGGCGAAACAGCTCGCTCAGTCAGCCACACTTTCCGGGAGACTTTTGATCGTCAAGCAGAAAGTGCCGTCTGCAGACAGGTCTCTGGGGTCCGCAGTCCTTGAAACACAGCGTGAAGAAC
>JANMLE010000689.1:0-6626 GCA_031372385.1 Planctomycetota bacterium
GGGGTCGAGTCTTCGAGCCCCCCAGCCTTGGAGTTCAATGTTCATCGTGCTGGGGGCGACGAAGCATCGACCCCAGCCACACTCATCATTGTGCCGGGTGTGGGTGCCACGGTCACGGAATCTTCGACGTGGCCGTGCGAATGAAGCAGAGACGTGGATTGTTGACGGAGCCGTCACAGCCACACGCCCGACCCTCCCGCAGACGGTGTGACCCTGGCCTCCGACATTCGCTCGCCGAAGAGTACGGTCCTGTCGAAGACTCCCTGACCGTGGCACCCCGCAGTTCCCTCCACGAGTCGGCAGGGTTCTGGTCCTTGGTCGCAGAGCGACCGCCAGTGCCACCCGACCGGCCCTGCTCTTGGCGAGAGTGGACTCGGGGCTTATCCTGCCAGCGGATGACCACTCTTTCCAAGCCACAGGCCACGCATGGCGACCGCCGTTTATCTCGATGCGACCATTCCCTCGTTCTATTACGAGGAACGACCGGGAACAATTCTCGCAGCGTGGCGCGAAATCACCGTCGCCTTTTGGGAGTACGCGGCAGGGCGCTACGATTTGCTGGTCAGCGATGAAACCCTGCGCGAACTGGAAGACCACGGCTATCCCGCAGAAAAACGCCAACGCTGTCTGGCGCTGGTGGCTGGTTTGCCGCGTCTGGCGGTGATCCCGGAAGTGATCGAACTGGCGCGGTACTACATCGACGAAGGGGCGATGCCGTCCAATGACATTGGTGACGCAGTTCACCTGGCCTGTGTGACTTGGTATCGGATTCCCTACCTGCTGACGTGGAACTGCAAGCATCTCGCCAACGCCAACAAGTTCGAGCACATCCATGTCCTCCACGCACGACGCCGTTTGGTCTCGCCCATGATTGTCACACCCGAACAGCTCCTGGAGTTGGAACCATGATTTCCGTACCGCTGATTGACGAACTGCGCGAGACGCGCCGCCGCCTCGCGGACGAATGCGCCGGTGATTTGGATCGTTATGCCGAGATGCTGCGGCAGGTTTCGGAACGCATCCCCGGACAATACATCCACTCCCCCCTGACTCCCGAAGGTCGTCGAACCGTCCCAGATCGGCCTCAGCCTCAATCGGTCGGACCGAGTTTCACTTCGGCAGGCGCGTGAGTCCCAAAGCGCCGGGTGCGGGTGCCACGGCCACGGAGAGCCTTCGACGTGACCGTGCGAATGAAGCGGAGACGTGGATTGTTGACGGAGCCATCACAGCCACAAGCACGGCCTTCCCGCAGACGGTGTGACCCTGGCCTCCGACATTCGCTCACCGACCCCAGAACAGGACAATGTCGCACACACGACCCCGGTCTTTGTTGCGGCTGGTGTCGATCCCGCTCGGTCGGATCGTTAGGTCACGTCGCGCGAGTCGAGGCTCTCCACATCCGCCAGATCTTGGGCTCGACCGGTCGAGCGTTTGTTGACTTTCAGACTTTCCACGTCAATGAAGTTCACCACGACCCCCGCGAAGTCCGCCGTGACGCGCCGCAGGTAGCAGCGTCGGAAACTCACTCCCATGAGCGACATCAGAATGTCGATCCGATTCGGGGCGATGCCCAACTGAACGACCTGGTCCGACACCTGAAAGTCGGCCGCCCGCAGTCCCAGGGACTCGAATCCGAAGTCGGCCAAGGCACGCACCGTGCGTTTGGCGTTTGCCGCCGTGCCATCGATCCAAACGTCGATGTCTTTCGTGTAGCGCGGGTGCCCGTGCAACGCCACCGCAAAACCGCCGACCACGAGATATCGCACGCCGTTAGCGTTTAACGACTGAAAAAACTCTCTGAAGTCTCGGTTCAGCTCCATGCTTCCACCCGTGGTGTTCGCGACGGATTTCTTCCAGGGCCGCCACACGAGCCACCGGAGTCTGCGTCCGCCAGAAATCAATCTCTTTCGGTTCTTCGCCCATCCGAAAAATTCGGACGACCGGCGCTATTCTTCGCTGATGCGGCATGACCATTCTCCCGTAGCAAGGGACTCGGATCTCGCGCCTCACGGCCCGCCCAGTGTATTCACGCCCGATCAATAGAACCACGGGCCAATCAGGGGTCGGGTGTGCGAATCTCAGATTTCGCCAACCGCCCGTCCTCTACGCCTCACCCCCCCCCACCGGCAAAATATTAAATTCGAACACCCGACCCCGGCGGGGTGGCACGCCCTGAAGCTCTGTGAAGGGCGTGGTCTTCGATACGGTCGAGGATGCGCGTTCACAGCCACGCCCATCGAAGACTCTGGGCGTGCCACTCGGCCGAGGTCAACGAATCGTCACGGCGGGGTGGCTGGGGTCGAGTCTTCGAGCCCCCAGTCTTGGAGTTCAATGTTCATCGTGCTGGGGGCGACGAAGCATCGACCCCAGCCACACTCATCATTGTGCCGGGTGCGGGTGCCACGGTCACGGAGTCTTCGACGTGGCCGTGCGAATGAAGCAGAGACGTGGATTGTTGACGGAGCCGTCACAGCCACAAGCACGACCCTCCCGCAGACGGTGTGACCCTGGCCTCCGACATTCGCTCGCCGAAGAGTACGGTCCTGTCGAAGACTCCCTGACCGTGGCACCCCGCAGTTCCCTCCACGAGTCGGCAGGGTTCTTGTCCTTGGTCGCAGAGCGACCGCCGAAGGTCGCCGTGGGTTTCAAGCCACGGTCGGCCATCCCGCCAAACCATCTCGTCGCGGAGCGACGATTGAATCCTCTCCGCGCGATCGGCGACCAATTTCATTAGCGCCGATGACCCCCGCCTTCCATCGTCGCTCCGCGACGAATCATTCCTGTGTCATCGCCATCCGTGGGTTGAAACCCACGGCTACCGTCCAATGTCGCTCCGCGACGGGCGGCGGCTCTGAAGAAGGGGTCAGCATGTCAAACCGCTCAACAAGGCGCGCAACCATCTTGTCCGCCGCCGCCACGTTGTCGCCCGCGATGTGAAACCAGATGCCGTCGAGATCGTCTCGCGCGGGGTCCGTCAGATACCAGGCCATCAGGGTCGTCCCGGTGCCGCTTGCAGTCTTTCCCGGCCGCGCCGTTGAACATCGTCGATCAATGCCTGCCGGTCAGCATCGGTTCGGATCGCAGTGACCTCACCCCGCTCAGACGCGCTCATTCCGATCTCGATTTCGCCGCGCAGGCTCTCCAAGTGACGTTCCCGTTCTTGAAGAAGTCGTACGGCTTCCGAGACCGCCTCATCAGCGGATGCAGATTTCCCACTGGCAACTTCGGCTTGAATGAAGGCTTCCAAATCGGACGGAATGGTCGCAAACATCGTGCATGACTCCTTGAACGTCGTAGCGTACAACACCCCTGCCAACGTGGTCAAAGCCTGTTCCGACAATCGTACAATCGTGTTCGTGGGTGGTGGAGTGTGTACCCAGAGATCGCGGCCAATCTCTGAAGTTGCACATCAAGAAGTTGCACATCAAATGGGTGGCAAATTGAAGTGATGGCACATGTCGACCTCGGATCGACAATCCGGCAGTGAGATGGGCGGTCAGCTTGCAACGTCGGGGGCTGCGGTTATACTCCCCTCCTTCCGAGTTTTTCCCGCGTGAGGATTTCCGCCGGGGACTGTGTCTGTCGGATGCCTCAAGTTCTTGTGTTTGCAGAGGGTTGTGTCATGGGTGCCGAGTGTGCCATCTGCGGTAAGAAGCCGGTCAAGGGAAACCAGAAGGTCGAACGCGGCAAGCCGAAGTATCTCGGCGGCAACGGTCGCAAGACCACGGGGATTTGCCGTCGGTGGTATCGCCCGAATCTGCAATCGCTCCGCATGCAGGTCGGTGAAACCTCAAAGCGATCCCGAGTTTGCGCTAAGTGCTTGCGATCGGGCTTGGTCGTGAAGCGCGTGGTCCGCAAGCCGTTTACGATCGATGCTCCCAAGGTCTGAGAGCGCGTGAATCTTTCAAGTTCAGTGGCGGCCGAGCACAAGATGTCGCGTTGGCTTTAGCCGACGCGGTCCGACATCGTGCGTGGGTTGAAACCCACGCTACAAAGATTCACAAGCACTGACTCGTGCCGGCCGATCACCATTCCATCGGAAAGCCGCCTTTTCGGGGACGCCATGCATTTGACACCGCAGGACGTTCGCAAGGTCGCGTCACTCGCCCGGCTGAAGGTCTCGGATGCCGACGTCGAGTCGCTGCTGGGTGACCTGACCGCCATTCTCGACTACGTGGATGTCTTGAACGAGGTCGACACGACCGGCGTTGCACCGATGGTTCATGCGGTCGAGTTGCATGATGTGCTCCGCGCCGATGTGATCGGGGAATCGCTGCCGGTTGCCGAGGCACTGCGGAACGCCCCGCGGACCGATGGCAAGCACTTTCTGGTGCCCGCGATCATCGACGGGTGAAATCCGGGAAGCGTGTCTTCGCCTTCGATGGCAATCGAGTTGGCCGGACGGATGCGGGGGGCGGTTCAGCCCGATAAGATGCCGCCCGTTCTTGCGTCCGCATGACTTGTCGCCCCTTACGGCCCAAGAGGTTCTCCGTGCCGTCCCATCTCACTTCGCTTCCCCTGGCAACACTCATTCAACAACTGCGGTCGGGTACACTTCGCAGCGTCGAGGTGACGGCCGTCTGTCTGGATTCCATCGCCGCGCGCGACGGGCATCTGGGCGCGTTTCTTCACGTGAATCGCGATGCCTCATTGAGTCAGGCGGCGGAGGTCGATGCGCGGCGCGCGTCCGGTCAGACGCTTGGCCCATTGGCGGGAGTTCCAATCGCCATCAAGGATGTGCTGTGCGACAAGGGGCAGCCGGCGACCTGCGGGAGTCGGATGCTGAAGGGGTTCGTTCCTCCCTACGATGCGACGGTCGTTTCAAAGTTGAAACAGGCCGGCGTTGTGCTGGTGGGGCGGACGAACATGGACGAGTTTGCAATGGGCTCGTCCGGCGAGAACTCGGCGTTCGGACCGACGCGGAATCCCTGGGACACCGGGCGGATTCCCGGCGGGTCGAGCAGTGGATCGGCCGTGGCCGTGGCGGCGCGGATGGCTCCGCTGGCTCTCGGCAGCGACACCGGGGGATCGATCCGTCAGCCGGCCGGTTTGTGCGGCATCGTCGGGATGAAGCCGACATACGGCCGTGTCTCGCGATATGGATTGATCGCGTATGCGAGCTCCCTCGATCAGGTCGGTCCGTTCGCGACCGATGTGACGGGGGCCGCCCTGTTGTTGGAGGCGATTTCGGGGCATGACCCGCGCGATTCCACCAGCGTCAATCGGCCGGTGCCGGCGTACAGTCAGACCGTCGATCAACCGCTGGCCGGACTGCGGATCGGCGTCCCCGTCGAGCACTTCGCGGAGGGACTCGACGGCGAAGTGGAGCGTGCCGTGCGCGAGGCACTCGCCGTCTACAAGTCACTCGGCGCGGAACTCAAGGACGTGCATCTGCCGCACTCGAAGTATGCGGTGGCGACGTACTACCTGATCGCCACGTCCGAGGCGTCGAGCAACCTCGCCCGCTACGACGGCGTGCATTACGGTCACCGGGCCGAACAGTTCGGCAGCCTGGTGGAAATGTACGAAGCCAGCCGCGGCGAGGGCTTTGGCAGTGAAGTCAAGCGACGGATCATGCTCGGTGTGTTCGCGCTGTCGGCGGGGTATGCGGACAAGTACTACACCAAGGCCTTGCAGGTGCGCCGGCTGATCCGCGGCGACTTCGACGCGGCGTTCGGCGAAGTCGACGTCATTGCCGGGCCCGTGACGCCGACGGCGGCGTTCAAGCTCGGGGAAAAGACCAGCGATCCGCTGTCGATGTATCTGTCCGACATCTACACCATCAGTGCGAACCTCGCGGGCCTGCCGGGAATATCGATCCCGTGCGGCTTCACCGCAACCGGTTTGCCCATCGGCCTCCAACTTCAGGCCGCTCCGTTTGAGGAAGAAAAGCTGCTCCGCGCGGCGCGAATGTTTGAACGCGCCACCGACTGGCATTGCCGCTCGCCCGCCATCGCATCAACCTGATTCCGTGGGAGCATTGGAACCACGGAAAACACGGAAGGGCACGGAAAGAATTCGAAGTGACGCAAGTTCGAAGAGACGCAAGGCCGTGTCGAAAAGGCGGGAACCACGAATAACACGAATCTGAATACAAGGCGGATGAGGGACGCCTTTTGACCATTCCTCTTGCCTTCAAATTCGTGTTATTCGAGAGATTCGTGGTTCCCGCAGGGCTCTTCGTTTTCCGCCTTTTTTCCGTGAATTTCCGTGTCTTCCGTGGTTCCCAGTCGTCCATCAGAGAATGCCCATGAACTACGACATCATCATCGGTCTGGAAGTCCACGTGCAGCTTCAGACGCAGACCAAGATCTTTTGTGGCTGTTCAACGGCGTTCAATCCCGATCATCCCAACGTGCAGACCTGTCCGGTTTGCCTCGGACTGCCGGGAGCGTTGCCGGTCCTGAATGGGAAGGCGTTTCACCTGGCGGTGAAAACGGCCTTGGGGTTGAACTGCCAGATCGCCTCGTTCACCAAGTGGGACCGCAAGCAGTACTTCTATCCCGACCTGCCAAAGGGCTATCAGATCAGCCAGTACGACCTGCCGTTCAGCCACGATGGGTTTGTGGATGTTGTGGTCGAAGAGCCAGGGATCAGGGGTCAGGCGTCAGCGATCAGCGGCCAAG
>JANMLE010000742.1:0-2097 GCA_031372385.1 Planctomycetota bacterium
GGCATCCGCATCAGATGCTGCGCGTCGACCGTGAGATGCGGCATCCGATCCGCAGTGAGATCGCGCAGCAACTGCTGGCGGCGATCCTGCCCCGGTTGCATGAGTTTCAGGCCGTGCTGATCTCGGACTACGCGAAGGGGGTCTGCACCGCGGAAATCGTCCAGCCGTTGATCGCCGCGGCCCGCGCGATCGGCTTGCCGGTGGTCGTCGATCCGGCGGCCGGCGGTGATTACAACCTGTACCGCGGCGCGACTGGCGTGACGCCGAATCGGTCCGAAACCCAGAAGGCCACCGGAGTCGACATTCGTTCGATCGACGCGGCCTTCAAAGCCGGGCAATTGCTCGTTGAGAAGTTTGGCCTCGACATGGCCTTCGTCACGCTTGATCGCGACGGCATCGTGCTGGCGCGCCAGGCAGGCGAACCGGTCCATCTGCCGACGCGGGTGCGCGAGGTCTACGACGTCACCGGTGCCGGCGACATGGTGCTGGCGATGTTCGGCCTGGGCCTGGCGGGTGGCATCGAACCAACGAAGCTCTGCCGTCTGGCCAACGTCGCCGGGGGCTTGGAAGTCGAACAGGTTGGCGTCGTCCGCATCAGCCGCAAAGAGATCCTGACCGACCTGCTGCACGGTAGCCGCCGTCTCCTCGGCAAGGTCTGCTCGCTCGACGAACTGACGCGGCATGTCTCGGCCCGGCGCAAGGCGGGGCAGCAGGTCGTGCTGACCAACGGCTGCTTCGACCTGCTGCATGTCGGACATGTCTCGTACCTGAAGGAAGCCGCGCGGGAAGGGGACTGCCTGATCGTGGCGATCAACAGCGACGACAGCGTGCGACGCCTGAACAAGGCCCCCGACCGGCCGATCTTCGATCAGCAATACCGGGCCGAAATGCTGGCCGGACTGGAGTCGGTCGATTACGTCGTGATCTTCGGCGAAGAGACTCCGCACGCGGTCCTGAAGGCGCTGCAACCGGACGTTCTCGTTAAGGGAGGCACCTATCGCGATGACGAAATCGTCGGCCGCGAAGTCGTCGTCGAATACGGCGGCCGGGTGAAAGCGCTAGGCGTGACACCGGGCGTCTCGACCACGGAAATCATCCGCCGGCTGCGCGAGGCAGAGTCCCACGCGATGTCGATCCCCATCCCCATCCCGCACTCCGAACGAAGAACGGCGTGAGGGGGAGGCAGAAGACAGAATCCAGAAGTCAGAATTCAGAAGGAAGAGTTCGACGATGGCGAGTGTCTTTCCTTCTGAATTCTGGCTTCTGAATTCTCTTCTCCACATTCTTTCCCATGAAGCTCGCAATTTTTCTGCCGAACTGGATTGGTGACGTCGTGATGGCAACGCCGGCCCTGCGCGCGGTGCGCGATCAGTTTCCCACGGCCGAGATCGTCGGGGTCATGCGGCCGTATGTTGCGGACGTGCTGGCGGGCACCGGACTGCTCGATCGGACGATGTTCTACAACCCGCGCGGCACGAATCCGTCACAACGGGGTTGGTCATTCGTTCGCGCATTGCGCGCGGAACGCTTCGACACGGTGCTGTTGCTGACGAACTCGCTGCGCACGGGATGGCTCGCGTGGTTGTCGGGTGCGCAGCGCCGAATCGGTTTCGCGCGCGATCTGCGCGGCTGGTTGCTGACCGACCGAGTCGCTCCGCGGTCGCGGAAGACGCCGCATCCGGCCCTTGATGAATACCTGCGTTTGGCGGAACGACTCGGATGTTCGACGTCGTCACACACGATCGAACTCGCCGTGTTGCCGGAGGATCAAGCGCGGTTGGATGAGTTCTGGCGGAGATCCGCTCTTGTCCCCTCGCCCCCGCCTGTCTTGAAAGAAACGAACACAGCGGGGGAGAGGGTTAGGGTGAGGGGGCCGAACGATGCTGACGCTTCAGTTGGCTCAAACGCCACCGGCCAAAGTTTGCTCGCTCATCAGTTGCCGACCGACTTCCACGCCCCCCCTCACCCTGGCCCTCTCCCCCCCAAGGCGGGGGGAGAGGGGATGAGGACTGCCGACTTGCGCCAGCGGGGCGTGGTCTGTTTCAACACGGGCGGCGCGTTTGGTGCCGCGAAGAACTGGCCGCGCGAGCACTTTGT
>JANMLE010000756.1:0-9290 GCA_031372385.1 Planctomycetota bacterium
GGCTAGCGCCTGGCCGCTCACGGGTGTTGTTCAACAGCAATGGCGGACAGCCGACATTCCCCTCGCGCCTCCGCCGCCGATTTCCAGAGAAACATGACGACACCAACCGCCGCCGATCCCATCACCGACTGCCTCACGGCGATTCGCCGAATCTGGACGGCCACACCGCGAGTCGGCATTGTGCTTGGCACCGGATTGGGAGGGTTTGTCGAGCGAATGCAGATCGAAGCGACGTTTGAGCGCGCCGATCTGCCGCACTTTCCCGCCGCCACGGCGATGAGCCACCGGGGCCGGTTGGTCTGCGGTCGCGTGGATGCGCTGCCGATCGTCGTGATGGAGGGACGATTTCACGTCTACGAGGGACATCCCCCCGGACTGGTCACGCTGCCCGTGCGGTTGATGCGGATGCTGGGGATCGAGCTGTTGATCCTGACCAACGCCAGCGGCGGATTGAACCCCGACTTCCGGACCGGTGACATCGTGATGCTGACCGACCACATGAACTTCATGGGGACCAATCCGCTGATCGGTCCCAACGACGATCGCTTCGGACCCCGGTTCCCCGACATCACCGAAACCTATTCACCGCGCTGGCGCGACGTTGCGGTGAAGGTGGCGAAACAGGCGGCAATCCCGCTGCGCCAAGGTGTGTATGCGGCGGTCACGGGGCCCAACTACGAAACGAAAGCGGAAGTCCGCTTCTTCCGGCAGGCGGGCGCCGACGTGATCGGCATGTCCACGGTTCCTGAAGCTCTCGTCGCGGCCCACGCGGGACTGCCGGTCCTTGCTTTCTCGGTGGTGACCAACGAATGCCTGGCTCCCGTCACCCTCCCCGTTCGCGGTGAAGACGTCGTCGCCGTGGCCAACGCCGCGGCCCTTCAACTGCAAACTGTGCTGCTCGGAGTTCTGTCCGCATTCGCCGGTGAATAGCGAGGGCGGCTCACGGGACGGTGCCGGGTGTCGCATTGAAACAAGTTTCAGCGGCACCATTCCGACGCGTTGACCTGATCCGAACTCACGCATGACCGGAGTTCTCGCAGTCTGGCATCAGCCCGCATTATTCCTTGGTGGCCTGACCCCTCACTCGGCCAATTCTGAAATCTGAATGCCCGACCCCGAGATTGCCGTCGTACCGACTTGTCTGACGCAGGCACCCTGTTCGCCGGTCACCGTCGTGAAACTGGCTTCGCGCGCCGGTTACTGGTAGGTTATGCCCCGCTGACATGCCGATCCGAATCCCACGCCAAACTGAGGCTTTCGCGACCGATGCTTGAGACCAACGGCCCCGACTTTTCCAAGTCCGATTTGATCCCCGTGATCGCGCAGGACGACGCCACCGGCGATGTCCTGATGCTCGCCTACATGAACGCCGAAGCCTACGCCGAGACGCTGCGGACCGGACGTGTCTGCTACTTCAGCCGCAGCCGCCAGAGACTGTGGCGCAAGGGCGAAGAGAGCGGCAACGTGCAGGAACTGAAGGCGATCTTCTACGACTGCGATGCCGACACGCTGCTCGCCAAAGTGAATCAAATCGGCGGTGCCGCCTGCCACGAAGGCTTCAAGAGCTGCTTCTTCCGCCAGATCGACCCGGCCACCGGTGCCGTGACAGTCATCGGTGAACGCGTCTTCGATCCCAAGACGGTCTACAAGAAGTAGGGGATAGTGGGTGGTGGATGGTGGGTAGGAAAAGTACCCGACGTCCCAGCCCCTATCCACCACCCACTATCAACTATCCACTCCTTCACTGAGTCCTCCATGTCCGACAAGCTGATCAAACTGGGTATTCCCGCCGGAAGCCTGCAAGAAGCGACCGCCGAACTGTTCAAGAAGGCGGGGTACACGATCAAGTTCTCGTCCCGATCGTACTACCCGGAGATCGACGATCCGGAGATCGAATGCATGCTGATCCGCGCGCAGGAGATGGCCCGGTACGTCGAACAGGGAGTGCTCGACGCGGGCATCACCGGCTACGACTGGATTCTGGAAAACAACGCGCAGGTTCACGAAGTGTGCGAACTGATGTTCTCGAAGGTCAGCCGCCGGCCGGTGCGCTGGGTGTTGTGTGTCCCCAATGATTCGCCCGTCCAGTCGGTCAAAGATCTGGAGGGGAAACGGATCGCCACCGAAGTCGTCGGCCTGACACAGCGGTATCTGGCCAAGCACGGTGTTCAGGCGAACGTCGAATTCTCATGGGGCGCGACCGAGGTGAAGCCCCCCAAACTGGCCGATGCAATCGTGGAAGTGACCGAGACCGGCAGTTCATTGCGGGCCAACAATCTGCGGATCGTCGATGAAATCCTGCAAAGCACCACGCGGCTGATCTCCAACAAGACCGCCTGGGAAGACGCCTGGAAGCGGGAGAAGCTGCAGAGCATCGCCCTGATGCTGAAGTCCTGCCTGGCGGCCGAGGGAAAGGTCGGGCTGATGATGAATGTCCGCCGGGTCGACTTGGGGGCGATCCTGCAACAGCTTCCCTCGTTGCAAAAGCCGACCGTGGCCTCGCTGTCCGATCCCGACTGGGTCGACGTCAACACGATCGTCGACGAATCCTACGTCCGAATGATCGTCCCCCGCCTAAAGGCCGCCGGAGCGATGGGGATTGTCGAGTATCCGATCAACAAGATCATCGATTGATGATCCCGAGCACCGGCACTTCCACTACGGTGAAGGGCACGGAACGTCGGGTATCACGGTCACGCCGACTTCTCGTCTTCATCTTCCTGCCTCTCTCTTTCTGTCTGCGCCATTGGCTCGACAAGAACAGGAAGACAGAAAGAGAGAGGCAGAAAAATGAAGGCGATGATCAAGTGGGTTGGCGAATCGATCACGGTCGGACTACGGGTTCTGAATTCCGATAGTGATTCATACGCCAATCTCTATTCCCACTCGATCGTGCTCGGTGGTTTCGAGCTGATGTCGTAGACCACGCGGTTCACGCCGCGGACTTCGTTGATGATGCGGGTCGAGATGCGGCCCAGCACGTCGTGCGGCATGGGGAACCAGTCGGCTGTCATGAAGTCGTCGGTCTGGACGGCTCGCACGGCGATGGCCTCTTCGTAGGTTCGGCCGTCGCCCATGACACCCACGGAATGAACGGGCAGCAGCACGGCAAACGCCTGCTGAATCTTGCGGTACAACCCGGCGGCCCGCAGTTCTTCGAGGACAATGGCGTCCGCTTCTCGCAGTTTGTAGAGCCGTTCGGCGGTCAACGGTCCGAGGCACCGCACGCCGAGACCCGGACCGGGGAACGGGTGCCGCCAGACCAGTTCCTCCGTCAGGCCAAGCTCCAACCCCATCCGGCGGACCTCGTCCTTGAACAGGTCGCGCAGCGGCTCGATCAGTTCGAAGCCGAGTTCCGCGGGAAGACCGCCCACGTTGTGGTGGGCCTTGATCGTCGCCGCCGATCCGTCCACGTTGGCTCCCGATTCGATCACGTCGGGATACAACGTTCCCTGCGCCAGAAACCGCGCGTCGGGAATCGACTCGGCTTCCTTGCGGAACACTTCGATGAAGACTCGGCCGATGATCTTGCGTTTGAGTTGCGGATCGGTGACTCCGGACAACTCGGACAAGAACCGTTCGCTGGCATCGACGACATGCAGGTCGGTCTTGAAATGGTTCTGGAACCGGTCGCGGACCTTGTCGGATTCCCCCTTGCGCAGCAGGCCGTTGTCGACAAAGATGCACGACAACTGCGGGCCGATCGACTTGTACAGGATCGCGGCCACGACGGACGAATCGACGCCGCCGGACAATCCGCAGATCACGCGGCTGCTGCCCACGCGGGCGCGAATCGACGTCACTTCGCGTTCGATCAACGAGCTGATCTTCCAAGTGCCGTGGCAGCCGCAGACCTGCTTCACGAAGTTCGCCAACAACTGGCTGCCGTGCGTGGTGTGCGTCACTTCCGGATGAAATTGCAGTCCGTAGATTGGCAGCGTGGCGTGCTTGACCGCCGCCAACGGACAGGTCGGTGTGTCCATCAGCGCCACAAACGAACCGGTGGTGGAATTGGCCTGGTCACCGTGACTCATCCAGACCGTTGTCGTTGCCGGCAATCCCTGCAACAGGGGGTCGGACTGGACGACGCGGCAATCGGTCCGGCCGAATTCCCGCTTGGCACCCGGCTTGACGGCTTCCCCGAATGCTTGGCAGGTGAGTTGCATGCCATAGCAGATACCGAGAATCGGAATGCCCAGGCGGAATAGCGCGGGATCGACGCAAGGCGCTCCCTTGTCGTAGACGCTGGCGGGTCCGCCCGACAGGATCAGTCCGCGCGGGTTGAGTTCGCGGATCCGATCGAGGGACAGGTCATGCCGCACAAGCTGGCAGAAGACGTTTTGATCGCGAACCCGCCGGGCAATCAGTTGCGCCGTCTGTCCCCCGAAGTCGAGAACCAGGATCAACTCTTCCTGTTGGGGATCGACGAATCCTGGCTGGGAGGTCTCGGGAACACAAGCGGGTGTCGCTGTCATACTGTCGGCCGTCGGTACGTGATTTTCGGCCCATTGTTTCGGGACCGGAAAAAGGGAAGATTTTAGCGTCGATCGGACGGGAAACAATTCCCACCGTCTGTTCCGACGGAAGGGATTCCAAAGTCGCCGGATCATGAACCGCTGGGGTGTGGCAAGATTCCCTGGCGGGATTAGCCGGAACGCGCTAGCGTCCGGTTCTCGCTCGGGCAGCACAACCGAACCGGGGCTAGCGCCCTACGGCTGATTGAGTTGCCAGAAAGATTTGCCACACCCAACCACCGTTGCGAGCGATCACCTCGTTGACAGCGGTCGCGCGCGAGCGGTACAAACAATCGCGTAATGAGGCTGCGAGTTGAGCGATTGGCGCGGTAGGAACCGTCCTGCGGACAGTTGGCGTCAGGGAAGAAGGGACGCGCGAGACTGTCAGTCGAAGGGTTGTCTCCAGTTCAGAGAAAGCGCAAAAAGATGTCGCGTCTGTGCCGTTTGGGATTGCTGGTGGTGAGTGTGGCTGTTGTCGGAATGCCCGCTCCGTCGGAAGCGGGGGCCATTCCCCTGCTGGTCAATGCGATGTTCGGGCAGGTGGGGATCTACCCCTTCACCCCCGGATATTCCCCTTACTACGAGGGGTATTCGAGCTACTACGGGGGGCCGTACTCGGGCGGCTACGCGGGGGCGGGTTGCAGAAGCTGTCAACCGTCCTACTCGTACCCTTCCTGTGGATGTTCCCCATGCGTCGGCAATTGCGGGACGGGATGTGCCTCGGGCAACTGCGCCACGGGAGCCTGTGCCACGACGACCAACTCGGCGCCATCAGGGACGCTCGCTCCGGTCCCCGATCCCAACAACAGCGCCCGCAGCATCGAAAGCCGGTTGGAGGTGATCGAAAAGTCGCTCCACATCACGCCGCCGCCAGCCAAGAACCGGACTTATGACGACAAGTTCAACTCGGTGCCCGGTCGGGAGAATGAGGCCCCCATCCCCAGCCGTCCCCGCGGTGGTTCGACGGGCGACGCATTCGATCTTCCCATTCAAGGGGGAGCGGGCGGAACTGATGACGGCGGGTTGTTCAAAGAGAATCCCCGGTCGCGGGATGGTGCCGGAACGACCGAGTCCTTCAAGCCCCCGCTGCCCGGCGATGACGGGAAGAACGATACGGTGATTCCCGCCAAGAAGCCGGCCCCCGCGCTCCCGATCGATGACAAGGGCACGACGACCGAAGAGCAACCCAAGTCACAAGCCCTGCGATTGGAAAACCGGGTCACGTCGCGCGCGGTCTCGCCGCGGGAACGCCAGGCGATTTCCGTGGGATTCGCGCAGCCCGCCGCGGTGGCGTCGAAGAAGACCGCTCCCAAGTCGCGCGTCGATGCTCCGCCGCAGCCGATCAACGTGGCGCGACATTGACGACGATGTTCTCGCAGCGGGACTCGCAGCCCGTTCATCCGATCGAACTAACTAACGCTGCCCCGAAATCGGCAGTGCTCCCGCAGGGGATCGGAACCATCGAGTCGACCACAAGAAGGGTGTGAGGTCACCGCCTCGCACCCTTTTTCCCTAGTCGGCACCCGCCAGACCCTCAGAAAGGATTTGTTGTCATGCGTCGAGTCGCCGTTGTCGGGCTCGGGCGGTTTGGAATGGCGGTTGTCGAACAACTGGCCGCCAGCGGCGTGCAAGTCATTGCCGTCGATTCCGATCACGAACTGGTGGACGAGGTCAAGCACCGGGTCGATGTGGCGGTCACGCTGGACTCGACCGATGAACGGGCGCTCCGCAGTCAGGAGATTCACAAGGTCGACGTCCTGATCGTGGCCATCGGCGAGAACTTCGAAGCCGCCCTGTTGACCGCGGCGATTGCCAAGAAGCAACTCAAGATTCCCCGCGTCATCTGCCGCGCGGCCACCTCGATTCACGCCGAAATCTTCAGCCAGATCGGTGCCGACGAAGTCATTCAGCCCGAGTCGGAAACCGGGCGGCAACTGGCGAGGAAACTCGCCAACCCGTTCCTCGAAGACTTCATCGATCTCGGCGAGGGCTTTACGCTGATCGAGCTGCACGCTCCCAGTTCCTTCCGTGGCAAGACGCTGCGGGACTTGAATCTGCGGGTCCGCTACGGCGTCAACCTCGTCGCCATCCGCCGGACCGTGCGAACCACCGACAGGAGCGGCACCGAACACGCGAAAGAGAATCTGTCCGTCCCGCAACCGGACGAGATCATCCAGCCGGAAGATATGCTGCTGATTATCGGAGCCACCGAGAATCTGTCGCGCCTGCCGAAGGAATAACGAGCCGTCGGTGGCGGACGGGACTTTTCGTTACTCGTCAGCGGAACGGCGTAGGACACGCCGCGGCATCAGGTCAGCGCCAGCTCCCTGGCCAGGTTGTGGATGAACATGGCGTTGTCGCACTGCAGGTAATGCATCGTGCCCCCCATGCGCGAGTAACTCTTGCAGAAGCGCAGGTAGTACGCGGCGTTCGTCTTGGGGGGCTCTCCCAAACTCCAGTCCCAACCGCCCCCGTCCTGCAGGTCGACCACATGGATCGAATGGTCATGCACCACCGGCCGGCCGCTTTGCAGCCGCAGGTTGTTGACGCAACTGATCGATTTCTCGAAGACCTGCGGGCCCATGATGGCCGAGCCGACGGACAACACCACGCCGCCGTCCAGGTTCTCGACGGCACCCCCGAACAGTTTGAAATCCCATTCACCCGCGCGACCAATGGCCCCGCCGTTGAAGACCGAATGGTTCGAAATGATGTCGTAGCCGATCCCCGGATGGACGGTCACTGGCACGCCGTGTTTGTACGCCTGCGCGATGATCGAAGCGTGCTTCCAGCGGTGATCGATCGGGATGCGTCCCGTCGGCCAGCCCTGTTCGTTCATCGCCCGCAGCAGGTCGGCCCTGGCCGCCGTGAGCGGATGAGCGGGGTCCGCGGCGATGGCGCTGCGCAGTTCATGGGGTGATGGCAACGTGACGCCGTCTTCGCAGATCATCCGTCCGAGTGACCGGCCATAGCCCAGTCCGTCCAGCGCCCCGGCCATGATCGCCAGGTGAATGTTCGTCGCCGTCTCATGCCACGTTCCAAACGTCCCGTTGCTGACGTTCATCTCGACGCTTTCCGTCGACGCGCCGAACCAGGCGTATTCCCAGTCGTGAATCGTCCCGGCCCCGTTGGTCGCGAGGTGCGTCAGCCAGTTCCCGGCCATCATCCGTTCGAGAATCCGGGCGGCTCCGTTGCGCAGCAGGTGGGCTCCGTAGATCAGCATCACCGACGCGCCGCGTTCGCGCGCCGCGCGGATCCGTTCGGCACAGTCCCGGATCTGCGAGCCGATCCGATCGGAGCACGGTTTGGCGGGCGAATCGGGATCGATCAGGATCTCGTCGACCGTGGTCAAACTGTGCCGCTCGGCCAGCGGCAAGACCTTCAGTTTGCTCAGATCCAGGGGTTGGGTGTTCATCGTCGACGTCACTTGCTCGCTGAGATTTCGGAAACTATAAGCCGTCCGCGGGACGAAGCAGCCAGTGGGACAAGGCTGTTTGTGGGACGGATTTTCAATCCATCCGTCAGCCTTGAATTCAAGGGCCGTTCGACGGACGAGGCGTCCGTCCTACGAAGGCGAACCGGCAGAGAATACGGGCAGAAAGCGATCCATGCGACCATCACGCAAGAAGTGGAACACCGTTCATTGGATGTTGCCGGGACTTGTTGGCCTCGGCTGCTCCGCGGCACTCGTCGATGCCGATCAAACCACCCCGGCCGCGCGGCCGGGGCTGATGCCGCCCGCCGTGTCAAACACGGTGCCGTCAAGTCCTCCGTTGACAACTCCGCCCCCGACCACGACCGCTGCGCCCGCCGCGGAACCGTCGCACTCAGACAGCCTGCCGCATGTCCCTCTCGACAGCGTGTTCCGTCCGAAGTCGGTCGACGAGGCCCAATATCACGAGGTCAAATCGGGCGACACGCTGACGGCAATCGCACGACGCTACAAAACCACGGTCGGTGCCATTCAGCAGGCCAACGGGCTTGATTCCAAGGTCTCGCTGACACCGGGGCAGATGCTGTTCATCCCCCAGTAGGAGAGGAATCAACGCGACGACCGACCACTAAACCTACAGCGCTAACCCGAAGGTCCACATCGGATCGTGTTGGCGAGGACGATGCCTTGGCGGTCGAGGGCGGCGAGGGTGGATTTGGTGTGGCTGGTGCGGGCTTGGGCGTTGCGGTGCTGGTGGTATTCGATGGTCTCGATCAGGCGTTGCAGTTGGCGGTGGGTGAGGCGTCCGTCAGGCCACCTGGCGGTGAGAATGAGCGAGACGGCCTGGTGGATTTGGGGCAGAGTCCACTCCGGATTTTTCCCCCCGCCGGGCCAGGGTGGCTCGCATCAGGAACAGGTAGCTGACGAGGGTCACCAACAGGTGACGGATCAGGCCACCGTATTTGCGGCCCTCGTAGTGGTCCAGTCCCAGTTCGGTCTTTTGGTCTTGGAACAGGCGTTCGACACGATGACGCGACAGCGCAATCCACAGCAGCGTTTCGACCGGCGTGTCGGCCGGGGCGTTCGAGAGGAAGTACTTCACGTCGCCCTGGGTCAGCACGTGCCGCGCGGCCAGCAGGTGCACCGGGGCACCGGGCAGACCGTCGTCACCTTTGGGATGGAAGGTGACATGCTTGACCTCCCACACCGACGGGCCCTGATCGCGGTCGTCGAGCCGGTACAAACGCCACGGTTGGTCGCGCAGTTTCGGGGACCGTTTGAGCAGCACGTCGAGCCGTTTCGCGGTGGCTGCACCGGCGACCAATCACGGCGTCTGTGCCGGA
>JANMLE010000781.1:0-1306 GCA_031372385.1 Planctomycetota bacterium
GACGTTCCGTGTTTTCCGTGGTGAATAATCCGGGTTAATGTCCATTGCCTCGCTGAAATCACCACCGCTTCGATGTGGTCATTCGCGATCACTCCACGGGTTCGAGAGCGGATACAGGTCGCTGTAGCGTCATGAAGTCGCCGAAGTCGCAAGACTTCAGTTCGGAACTCTTGCGAGTTCCGCTACACCCGATTTTGAATCGCTCTATTCCGGCAGCGCCGGCCACCACGAACAGAGATACATCGCCCGCGGCACGCTCGACTCCACGATCACCCTCCACGGATCAACCGCCGGCTTGGCCTGCATGCCGAGCAGTTGCTCGGCCAGCGTCTTGGGCGACTGGTACCGGACGACTCGAACCGTCGCGAGTCCCAGCTTGGCCTGCAGCGCCTTCAGGGCGTCTTCCTCGTAGCCGATCTCGTCAACCAGCTTGTTCTTGACGGCATCGTCGGCGGTGTAGATCTGGCCAGTGGCCAGCGCCTTCACGGCGTCCGCGTCGAGGCCATCGCGGTTCTCGTCGATGACCCCGATGAACTTCTGAAACGACTGGTCGAGAATGTCCGCCCACAGCTTGCGTTCGTTGTCGGTCAGGGGGCGGAACGGATTGAGTGCGTCTTTGAACTCGCCGTTTTTCAACGGCTCGGACGAGATGCCGATCTTGTCCGCCAACTGGCTGGCGTTGTAGCGGGGGATGATGACACCGATCGACCCCGTCCACGTGGTTGGTTCGGCGAAGATCCGCCCCTGCGGTCCGGCTCCCATCGAAATGTAGTATCCGCCGGAAGCCGCCATGCGCTTCATCTGCACGAAGATCGGCTTCTTCTTTTCGACTTCAAGCTGCTTCAACCGGTGATAGATCTCATGGCTGTCGGCGACCAACCCGCCGGGGCTGTCGACGACCAGCAGGATCCCCTTGACCTTGTCATCCTTGCCGACGTGCTCAATCTGCTTGAGCAGCCGCTCGGTGTAGGGGGGCATGATCGTCCCGTCGACGGACAGGACGGCGATCTTGTCGCCGGCTGTCTCACTGCCGGAATGGAACCGCTCCTGCGGCGGTTCGGTGCTGGCGAAGTATTCGCGATAGGCGCTGAACAGGCTGATGTTGCACACGACGGAAAAGCCCAGGGCCGCCATCAACAACCGGCAGGTCCAGCTCCGCCAGAATGAGGGCGCGGAGTGAACCACAATCGTCTGGGTGGGAGCAGTGCTGCCGCCGGTGGTTGGCGCTGACGAGGACGATGTAAAGACCTTTGAATCACTCATGTGCGTTGCTTCCCGCTCCCCCGAACTCCGTGACATCTGCTCA
>JANMLE010000791.1:0-8060 GCA_031372385.1 Planctomycetota bacterium
GCCAACGGCCAGACCACCAAGAGCCGCAAGGATCCATCGGATGACTCTGTGATCAGTTTCCATAACTGCTTTCGTGGTCGGCCGAAGCAATGAGCGCCGAAATCAGCGCCGAATCGGTGGCCAAAAGGGCTTCAGCGCCGATTTCATGTCTCGAACAGGGCGACCGTGAGTAGATTCTCGGTGAAGTCATGTTTGCCTCAAATCTCGCCAAAGTCAACGAACAGCGAATGTTCGGTATCAATTTGGTTAGAGTGTGGGGAGCGATTATCAGCGCCGAAACAAGAACGGCACGGAACCTGCGAATCGATAACTTGACGATTAACTCCCCGTCTGGATCCAGAACGTCCCCTACTGATTCCAGAAAGCGACGTTCCCGCCCCAGCGAGGAAACAGAAGAGCCCAGCCCGAGTCCTCGACGGACGGTACCTTGAAGACGTTTGCGAACTGACGTGGTCCTCTTAGAAGCAGTTGACCCACTCTGCTCCTCGGTTTCTACCGCCAGTACACCCATCGCAAGCGGAGGCAACTTCCGTCGGGGATTCTTTTTTGATTTCGGCCTGAGCAGCCAGATGTTCGCTTCTTGCCAAGCGTCTCCCACAACGTCGGCGATCGAACCAACATCAACAAGTGTGCAGGAGGCTGACGCCCTCACGGATGGGGGCGATTTTCCTTTGGGATACCGCGGACGTCGGCGGATGTCCGGCCGGTCATGAGGCAGCGTTGGTACGCAGTCTAGGGATTTTCCGTATAGGTTGCGTACGATTTGAAAGTCTCCCAAAGTGAAACTTCGCAGACCGGCAACCGGTGCGATTTGGCGAAGTCAAAAATCAGCTTCGCAATGTTTTCCGCTGTGGGGTTCGCCGGGATCAGGAAGAGCGGTTCTCCCTGTTCTTGCAGCAATGGGACGACGGGATCGGCTTCATTCAAGATCATGCGGTGATCGAGATTCGCATCGATCCAACCTGACACATGCTTCTTGATGTCCGAGAAATCGACAAGCATTCCCCGGTTGTCCAGCCCTTCGGCCTCAAGGACAATCACGGCTTTCCCGTTATGCCCGTGCAGGTGCTTGCACTTGCCATCGTAGTTCAACAACCGATGGCCGTAACAGAATTCGATTTCCTGCGTGACGCGAAACATGTGGGATTCATCGCGAACTCTCGCGAGTTCGGCCTTAATGGTTCTGCCCGGTCGCATTCGCCAAACACTTGCGGCACCGCGTACCCAAGCACCGGAAGTTCTGACGCAGCTTGGAAGGTGCGGCGGAGATTCTAGGCCGGCAATGCCAAGCAAACAACCCGTCGGACTCCCGGAGATGTCGTCGCAAGAGCAACCATCTTGTGGTGGATTCCATGCTCGTGGATAAGCTGGCGAGAATGGCCGCAACACATATTCCCACAGCCGGATGTGGTGTTGTTCGACTTGCCGACGCGAGCCGTGCGAGGTCCATTTTCAAACCCGACAGGGGCTCTCGCGATCCTTTATCACACCTTGACAAGTCGAGTGGAATTGGCTGTAATCCCCTCCGCTGTTGACTCTGATTTACCTCCGCCTCCGGCAGGACGCCCGTTCGAATTCGCTGGGAACGAGAGTTTGGATTCCAAGCACTCGTTGAATTTGGGCGGCTCGGTTCAGTATCAATGGCACACGGAATGGGTGTACTGGGATAGAGCGAGGACTCTCGCTGATCGGAGTCCGTTTGTCACATTTTTCGCGGATGAATTCATCTGTACGAAGCATGTGCATTACGGATGCTCACTGAACAAAGCTCGGATTCCGATAAAATGAGAAACGAGGCGTGGTGCGCAAAAATGGGTTAGACCCATTGGCGTACCTGTCGGCGATCCATTTTCTTCGGTGTTTTTGTTGCCGCTGCTGGCGCACGGGCGTGACGGTTTTCCAGGTGGGACTGGATCCGTTCAGCAGCGGAATGGCAGGGACTGCCGTTTTATGGTGCTCAATCTCGCGAGGATAGATTCCGCGAGTGACAGCAGTCAGGGTCAGGCTATGACGGCTTGTTCCAGTTTGCCCCGTGTCGTTGTGACTGGTGTGGGAGTCGTCTCGCCCATTGGGATTGGCACGCAGTCCTTCTGGGAACGGCTGATCGCTGGAACCTCGGGCATTGACACACTTTCCGCATTTTCCGCTGGCGGCCTCCCCTCGAAACTGGCCGCAGAGGTGCGGGACTTCGATCCGCTCGAACATATCTACCACCGGAAATTCTTGAAGGTCATGTCCCGTGACATTCAGTTGGGAGTTGCCGGGGCTTCCATGGCGATGAAGGATTCTGGGTTGTCCCGTGGATCCGTCGATCCCGAACGATTGGGGGTCGAATTCGGCGCGGGCCACATTTCCACAACGCCCGAGGAATTGGCGGATGCCGCCCGGCACCTGCAGCAGATCTCTGACGGAGAAAAGATTTCCAGTTGGGCCGAGGACGGATTGGGGCAAATCGCACCCCTGTGGCTGCTGAAGCAACTGCCGAACATGCCCGCCTGCCACGTCGCCATCGAACATGATGCGCGAGGCCCTAACAACACGATCACCAGTTGCGAGTCTTCGGCGCTGCTCGCACTGGCGGAAGGTGTGCGCGCGATCGAACGGGGGGCGGCCGATGCGATGATTGTTGGTGCCTGCAGTTCGTATATCCACCCGTTGGAAATCGCTCGGTTGAACCTGTACGAGAGCCTGTCGCGCGGGGAAACACCCAGTGAGGCCTGCCGCCCCTTCGACCTCCATCGGGATGGAACGGTTGCCGGTGAAGGTGCCGCCGCTTTTGTGCTGGAACGTTACGAGCACGCGATCAGCCGCGGGGCACCAATCTACTGTGAGATCCTCGGCGTTGGAGCTGGCTGCGACGGTCGTGATCCGGCGAACCGGACCAGTGGTCTGGGACTGGCACGAGCGATCCAGAGTGCCCTGCGGCAGTCAAACCTGACTCCCCGCGAACTGGGGCACATCAATGCCCACGGAAAGGGAACACGACGCGACGACATCGCCGAATCTCGGGCGTATCACACGGCGCTGGGGATGGTGGCCGAGACGATTCCCGTGACCGCATTGAAGAGTTACTTCGGCCATTTTGATGCCGGTGCCGGAGCCGTTGAATTGGCCGGAAGCTTGCTCGCCATGCGGCACGGCCTGTTGCCAATGACCTTGAACTACCGCACTCCGGACCCGATGTGCCCGTTGAATATCGTGCGCGGTGAACCGCTGAAGATCACCAACGGCGTGGCATTGTCCGTCAACCGGACACGCATGGGGCAGAGTGCCGCCGCCGTCATCCGGGCGATTTGATTCTGTTCGCCAATCTCGGCTACCGGCGTTGGCACCGCTTGATCATGCCATTCGACGCGGAACGTTGGCTGCCCGTCGTGCGCCGCGCAATGACGCCGACGTGACAACGTGACAGCCATCGACTTGCCGATTGACGATCCCCGCTGGACGCCATAGCCTACGAAGTCGTGTGAAATTGGAAGCTTTCGAAGTGGACGACCTTCTCATGATCTCTTTGTCGCGCAGCAACCACACAGGGTATGCCAGATTCAGTCCGATCGCATCGACACTCGTGTTGTGTCTGATTGGCCTGTGTCGGTTGACCTCTGCTGATGAGCCAATGTTCCCTGCCTTGACCGCAGTTCAACTGGATCTGCTCTACTTGGAGGCAGCCCAACTTGAAGATGCGGATCTGGCGGATGTCGTGACGGACGAGCAGTTCCTGCGCAGGGTCTCACTCGATCTTATTGGTCGTCAGCCAACGCCGGACGAGTTGGCAAATTACCTGCTGGACGGTTCCGAGACGAAGCGTCAAGCCGCAACGGAACGGCTGTTGAGTTCCCCGGAATTCGGCGGCAACTGGGCCAGTTACTGGTCGGATGTGATTGGTTACCGCGTACCACCACCGGAACTGACGTTTCTCGATTACACGCTGTTTGAACAGTGGCTGGCGGGTCGCATCAACCAGAACGCTCCGTGGGATGAAACGGTTCGCGCGATCTTGACCGCGACAGGGAAAGTGAAAGACCGCCCCGAAGTCACGTTTGTCGGATTCCACGGAGCCGACACCACCCGCCTGGCCTCCGAAACCGCGCGGGTCTTTCTGAGTCTGCAGGTTGGCTGTGCGCAGTGTCACGATCACCCGTTCGATGAGTGGAAACGCGAACAGTTTCACGAACTGGCGGCGTACTTCGTGCGCGCTTCTGCGAAGATGCCGTGGAACGACAGTGGCGAGATCGAGGTAAAGGACAAGGGGAAGGGTGAGTACGAGATGCCCAATGTGGCGGACCCGTCAAAAAAGGGAACGATGATGGTTCCCGCGTTCCTGACGGGGGCAAAACTGGCAACGGGAAAAAGCGACTTCGAGCGGCGAACGGAACTGGCGATGGTCGTGGCCAATCGTGACAACCCCTGGTTCGCCAAGGCGTATGTGAACCGGGTCTGGGCCCGGTTGATGGGACGCGGCTTCTATGAACCCGTCGATGACATTGGAGCCGGGAACGAACCGCAACTCCGCGGAGTCCACCAGCAGTTGACCGCTCACTTCATCGCGTCGGGCTTTGATGCCAAGAGTCTGTTCCGGGTGATCGTGAACTCCAAGGCGTACCAGCAGCGGCTGGCCGACAATCCCTCATTCGCCGAGAAGCCATTTGCGGCGGGCCGGACCGCCAAGCTGCGCGGTGACGAGGTCTTTCAGTCGCTCGTGACGGCGATCGATCTGCCGAATGTCACGCCACCGAAGATCGCCCCAACGAAGGATATCCGCTTCCCGCCTCCGCCGAAGAGCACCAAGGACGTGGTGTCGGAAGTCTTTGGATTTGATCCCAGTCTGCGTCCGGAAGATGTCTCGCGCACCCTGGGTCAGGCGATGCTGTTGATGAACAATGATCAACTGCAGGCTCAGATCAGCGCCAAGCCTGCCAAGGGGACCGCGTTAAGCAAGCTGGTGTCGGCCGAGACCGACAATGCGAAGGCCGTCAGCAAACTGTTCCAACTGGTCCTTGCCCGCCTGCCGAGTGAAGCGGAGGCCACGATCGCGTTGGAGCATGTTTCATTGCTCTCGAACCGCGGGGAGGCCTTCGAAGACCTGCTGTGGAGCCTGATCAATTCGGCGGAGTTCACGACCAAGCGTTGATCGGATCCCGTCGCCCGGCTCGCAGTTCTCGGTGAGGATTGCCAATTAAAACTCGTCATACAAAGCAATCAGAGGGAACGACGATGACATCGCTCCTTGATTTGACGGTGAATCGCACGGGCCTGATAGGGCGTCGTGAGTTCCTAGCGACACTCGGTGCTGGTGCCTCGGCAGGCGTGCTGACATTGGGTTGGCGTGATCTGTTGGTGGCCCAAGCGGCCGAATTGCAGCGCCACGGCAAGTCGATGATCCTGCTCTGGATGGACGGTGGACCGAGTCAATTCGACACTTTTAATCCGAAGGTCGGCTCGCCCAATCAAGGACCGGCCCGGTCCATTTCAACCAGCGTGGCCGGTGTGGAGTTCGCCGACTTCTGGCCGCAGACCGCGATGATGATGGACAAGCTGGCCGTCATCCGCTCGATGCGCTCGCCGGAAGCCGAACACGACCGGGCCATCACCCACGTTCGGACCGGCTACCCGCCGACACCCGCGTTGCGGTATCCGACGTTTGGGTCGCTGGTCGCGCGGGACCGCGAGATTCTGGATCATGAACTGCCGGCGTTCGTGCGCATTGGCAAGCCTCGCATCAAGACCCGCGATGTTGATGCCGGAGTGCTTGGAGTCAAGTATTCATCCTTCAACGTGGATGATGCCGGCAGCCTGCCGCCGAATGTGCGGCCCGTCGTGTCGCCGGAAACATTGCGCCGGCGCCTGGCCCTGGCGGACCGGCTCGATTCGCAATTCTCCGCAACCGGTGGTGCGAAGGAAGTGGCCGACAAGAAATCCATCTACGACCGCACCGCCCGGTTCGTCATGAGCCCGCGTCTGGAAACCTTCGATCTGGAACGCGAACCCGCGCCGCTGCGGGATGCGTATGGACGGACCAACTTCGGACAGGGCTGCCTGTTGGCACGGCGGCTGGTCGAACAGGGTGTGAGTTTTGTCGAAGTCATCAGCACCGGCGATCGCAACGACGCTGGCTGGGACACTCACAACAATGGATTCCGCGACACCCCGTACCTGGCGGCCGAAGTGGACCCGGCGTATTCGACGCTGATCGCGGATCTCGCCGACCGGGGAATGCTGGAGAACACGCTCGTTGTCTGGATGGGTGAGTTCGGACGGACGCCGAAGATCAAGCCGGATGGTGGTCGCGACCATTATGCGAAGGGATGGCCCGTTGTGCTCGCGGGTGCCGGAGTCCGCGGCGGACAGGTGATTGGTGCCACGGACGCCGATGGAATCGACGTGACCGACCGGGCGATCAGCGTCGCCGATCTGTGCCAGACGTTCTGCCACGTGATGGGAATGGAGCCCGACGAAGAGTACCGGACCACGGACAATCGCCCGGTGAAACTCGTCGACGGCGGCTCGGTGATCCAGGAACTCTTCACGTGATGGCATGGCGATCGAACCCGTGGGCTTGGTTTTGGTAACTTGCCTTTTCGGACAGATTCCGAGCGATCTGTGGTGAGAAGAGTGAAACTGCAAAAGCGAGAATGGAGGAATGCCCCCGGCCGCATTCCTCCATTCTGTATTTTCACGGTAACTCCGGGATTCGTCTTGCGTACCTGAACGGTCGAGTTGCATTCGAGACGACGATTTCGAAACTCATCCGGAACGCATTCACTGGCTGCGGCGCTTGGCGTCGACGCCGACTCGCTCTTCGAGAAGATCGGCGAGCGAGGCGACCGGCGCTTCCTGTAGGTGAAGCGTCGGCTGGGCAGCGACGAGGTAGAGAAGGTCAAACAACTCGACCTGCCCAAGGGGACATGGGGCTTTCGAAACGAATATCGCTGCGAGCATCCGCAGGGTGTCGTGGCGGCTCACGTTATCGGGCTGAGGGACATCGACGGCGTCGGTCGAGGCGGCATCGAAGAGGGATCCGATCACCTCCGGGGCGGCGAACGGCCCGGCATCCTGAGGCCGCTCAAGGAGTGGACGAGCTTCTCGACCGGCTCGATCCCGATGGGACACGAGATTGCCACGACACCGCTGCAATTGATCGCGGCTCACGCGGCACTGGCCAACGGCGGGCTGTTGCTTCGTCCGCGCATCGTGCCGCCGACTCGACCGCCGCCGTGCGATCGATCGCCGAAGTGACCGTCAGCCCAGAGACCGCGCGCTGGCTGGTTTCAGGTCCGATGCAAGAGGTCATCACGCGAGGAACCGGCAAGCGTGCTCGCGTTCCCGGTTACCACGTCTTCGGCAAGACCGGCACCGCCCAATGCCTGTCGCCGAGCGGCGGGTACGTGTACGGCAAGTACATCAGCTCGTTCGTGTGCGGCGCTCCCGTGGAAGACCCGCAGTTGCTGGTCCTCGTCGTCGTCAACCAGTCGTCGGTCGGAGGAGAAACCTTCGGCGGCAAAGTCGCCGCGCCAGCCGCCGCCAGCATCCTGAAGCAGTCACTCGTCTACCTCCGCATCTCCCCCGACGAGCATCTCTTGAAAGCGGCGTCGAATTGGAAGGATGACGACCTCGAATAGGGATGGGCAGTTGATTGGCCTCTCATCATCCATTGACAGGGCTTTCGATTCGGGGTGGCCCGGCTTGCTTCAATCCGGGGGCCGCAGGTCCAAGAAACTTCAGACCGACGTTCGATGAGTTTGACGCCTGATTCTTCATCGACGCTCCTCCTGATGTTACTTGTGCTACGCGCCCAGCTTGATGCAAGCTGGGCCACCCCGCCGCAACGAAATCTTCGATCGCATCGTTGTTCTTCTTGCTCATCGGTGTGTACTCATTGGCCTAACAAGCCTCGTCGGACATTCTTCAGTCCCCGACGGCGGGGTGGCCGGGGTTGGAGCCGCTTTGGGCGAAACCCCGGTGGCGGGAAGTTGGACGACGTTCTCGCGTGCCTAGATGGATGACGCGACCTGCGTTTGCAATGATGCCTGACGTGATTCTTTGAGTCCTTGCCATCAACC
>JANMLE010000829.1:0-1303 GCA_031372385.1 Planctomycetota bacterium
TTCGTCCTTTGGTTCGGATAGCTTGATGCCGCGCACTCCCTTCCCTGCGCCGGACAGGATCGGGACGTCGTCGATGGCGAAGTGTGTCACCCGTGCCTGCCGCGTGGCGATGAACATCGATGTCGCATCGCGGACAAGTTCCAACCAGATGACCCGGTCTCCCGGTGCGAGGCGGCAGTACTTTCGGCCCGACTTTGTCGACGGGACGCGGAACGGTGACAGCGGCAGGCGCATGATCTGACCGCGCAGCGTGAGGACCAGGAAGTAGGGAGACGGCGGCAGGTCGCTGCCGGATTCTTCTTCGGGCGGAGTGAAGCGCGCATCGGTGGTCAGCGCCGCGACGATGCCGACTCCGTCGCCCATCTTGACGTACTTGGAGATCGGCTCGCCGTACCCCGATGATACGGGAATGTCGGCGATGCCCAGCGTGTACGCGATTCCGTCGCTGGAAAAGAAGACCACGTTGTCCATCGTGTTGCCGGGGATCACGTCCAGCACCGAATCCCCTTCCCGGACGCGCGTTGTCTCGACGCTTTGCAGCCGGCCGACGCGCTTGATCCAGCCTTCGCGCGTCAGCACCACGTTGGTGTTTTCGCGGACGATGTAGGCGGCGGCGTCGAACTCGACGATCTCTTCGCTGCTGCCGATGGTCGTCCGGCGCTTGTCGGGGAATTGCGCCGAGAGCTCTTCGAGTTCCGTCTGGACGACGTTCCAGAGTTTCTTTTCCGACGCCAGCACCTTGCCGATCTTGTCGGCTTCGGTCCGCTTCTCGCCCAGCTCTTCGAGGATCGTGTTGATCTCCAGTTGCGAGATGCGATAGAGCTGCAGTTCGAGGATCGCCATCGTCTGCGCTTCGTCGAGCGCGAAGACTTTCATCAGCTTGTCGGCGGCATCGCGCTTTCCCGTGCTGTTGCGAATGATCTTCAGCGCCTTGTCGAGGTCGTTGAAGATCAGGGCGAGACCTTCGAGGATGTGAATGCGGTGCTCAAGCTGCCGCAACTGGAATTCGAAACGCCGGCGGACCGTCTTCAGGCGAAAGGTCAGGAAATGCCGCAGCATTTCGGCCAGTCCCATCCGCGCGGGGACGAGGGCACCGTGCTCGTCCGGTGACAGCGATGTGGCGTTGTAGGCGAAGTTCTGTTCGAGCGACGTGTGCTTGTACAGGTACGTCATCACCGGTCCGGGGTCCGAGCCCGGCTTGAGATCGAGGACGATCCGCAGTCCGTGCGCGTTGTCCGTTTCGTCGTTCGAGTCGATGAGCTGCGGCAGTTTCTTGCTGTTGACGATCGTTCCGATTTCGGAG
>JANMLE010000850.1:0-2363 GCA_031372385.1 Planctomycetota bacterium
AGCCCAACCTGCTCCTAGACGTTCTTCGGCGATTCGTGACCGACTGTCGTCCCGTCGCGCCTACTGTCGTCCCGTCTCTGCCTACTGATCGGGGTAGGGAGGGCTCATTGATTTGAGTCCCCCCTCCCTCCGAACCGGACGTGCGGATCTCCCGCATCCGGCTCTCCGGTTGATGGTTTTACCTGCGTGAGGATTGGACGGCCAAGACATGGGCGGTTTTCAGGTGGAACAGCCCTTGTCCGACAAAGAATCGAATGGTCCACGTTTGATGATCGGAACCGCGACCGCGGCCGCGGCGGCCGGAGCGTTTGCGGAGGATGCTGCGAAGCCTCATCCGCAACCATTGGTCGTGGTCCCGGAACACGTTGGCGTAGCTGCTGTGCTGGAAATAGGCGAACCAGCCGACGAGCGTCTGGTTCACGTTCCCAATGATGCACCGCAGGCTGTTGCCCGATGTCCGTTTGGTTTTGGACCGCAGCGTGTCCGTCAGTTTTCCCCGGCTCTTGTCGCACGGCCAATGTTTGAGGCCGCGTAACTCGTAGCCGAGGAACACAAAGCTCTCCGTGCGGGAATCGACCAGTTTGGTCTTGGTCGGATGCAGTGTCAGCCCCGCCTCCGTCGTCCAGCCCCGCACCACGTCCAACGCACGGTGTGCGTCTTCCGCCGTGCGGCATAGGATCACGAAGTCGTCCGCGTAGCGCACCATCTCGAACCCCGCCTGCGCCATCGGATGGTCGAGCGGGTTGAGATAGATGTTGCTCAGCAGCGGAGACAGGACCGCACCCTGTGGTGCGCCCGCCTCGGGCGTCCAGCGTGACGCGCCCTCCAGGATGTCCGCCTTGAGGAACGATTCGATCAGTTTCAGCACCGGGCCGTCTGTGATCTTTTCGCCCACCAGGGCCATCAGTCTGTCATGAGGAATCGTGTCGAAGTACCCCTTCAAGTCCGCATCGACCACATGGACGAAGCCGGCCTTCAGAAGTCCCTCCACACGCCGCAACGCATCTTTGCATCCGCGTCCCGGACGAAACCCGTAGCTTTGCTCCGCGAAGCCGCTTTCGAAAATGGGTTCGATCACGTTGACGACCGCCGCCTGCACCACCCGGTCCCGCACCGTCGGAATGCCCAACGGCCGGGTGTCGGTCGATCCCGGTTTCGGGATCTGCACACGTTTGATCGCCTGAGGCGGAAACGTCCCGGCCTTGAGACTGTCCGACAACTTCCAGACCGCGTCTGGCATCTGTCGTGCAAACTCAGCCACCGACACGTGGTCCACCCCCGCCGCCCCATCATTCTTGGCAACCTGTTGAAACGCCGCCGTCAGGTTCCGCTCGGAATACACCTTGTCATACAGTGCGAACCATTTGTTTCCCTTCACCCCCTCTTCGAGGGCCGCCAACATGCGATCTGTCCAGACACACGGTTCCACCCAACTCCATCGGGAGCGGATCTCTCCGGCTTGCTTAGCCTGCGGCACTGTCGCCGGTCTGTGTTCCGAATGTGTGGTCATCTCGCCTTCCATCTTCCTGGACCCCTTCGCTCCCCCGGCATTACCCGGCTTCAACGCTACTACGAGTCCTCTGACTCCTGCTCCGTGGCTCTTCGCATCCACTCTGCGGCGGTCTCGCGACCGCCGACTCGGACGATGAACACCCCCTGACCGAAGCAGGTCTCCTTCCTTCTCTGATTGAATCTTCCCGCCATTCTGTCTCCAACCACCTGTCGCCGTCCCGAGTCTCTGATCTGGTTTGAGACCCGGACCTACCGCGCCGAAACCGGTTCCCCGGCCCAACACCCCTGAGGGGCCACAGCGTCTTGGGCTTCGCCATTGACTAGCAGGCTCGCCACAACGACCGGCCGAAACGAGTTCACTTGATTACGGACTGGCAGTTCTCCTCCCGTTGCTCCCCACCCTGTCTCACGACAACGCAGTGACGTTCGGATACAAAGTTCAGACCCAACTCTGACGGGGACTTCCACCCCGCTGATTCAATCCCCTTGGAAGCGCACTAGTCCGGACCCCCAGGTCCGGACGAAATCGTCGAAACGGCTGCGAATGGGCTCGTCCGGACCTGGGGGTCCGGACTACAGTCGGGAAGTTATTCTGGACCAGTTCCTAAGCTCGATTCCAAGAGTCCTGCCCCGTTGATCTCCGTCTTCCCGCCGTGCGGCGACAAGACAAGAAATCCATCAGCCGCTGAACCAGCAGAACTCCGTCAGCCCCGAAGCAGCGCAGGCGCGGCAATGTACGCGCGCGGTTGGCGTTGAGGCCCGGTATCGCGTATCAAGACGCTTTGGGAATGACGCACAGACGGCGACGATTCTGAAAGTGAGAGGCATGGATCGCATCATCGGCATTGATC
>JANMLE010000856.1:0-2516 GCA_031372385.1 Planctomycetota bacterium
GGTCGTTCGCAAGCTGACCGGCGGACACGACAGCATGGTCAACACCGCGGTCTTTTCACCGGATGGCCAGTCCGTGCTGACCGCCAGCGATGACGGAACCGCGAAGCTCTGGTCCGTCGCCACGGGTGAAGTGACCCACACTCTGCAGGGCCACACGGACCGGGTCCGATCCGCGGCGTTTTCCCCGGACGGCCGGTTCATTGTCACGACCTCCAGCGACAAGACGGCCCGCCTGTGGGACGGCAAGACCTGCGGGTTCCTGCGTGAGTTCAAGGGGCACGAATGGGCCGTGGTGTGCGCCGACTTCACGAAGGACGGGCATCGGCTGGTCACGGGGAGCGATGACAAGCAGGCTTGGATCTGGGACGTCGCCACAGCCAGGCTGCTGCACAAGTTGACGGGACACACGGCCAGCGTGACCTCGGTGTCGTTCTCCCCCGATGCCGCCCGGGTGCTGACCGGCAGCCAGGACCAGTCGGCCAAGTTGTGGGACACGGAAAAGGGAAAGGAAATCCTGACCCTCAGCCGCCACACCGAAGACGTAACAAGCGTCGTCTTCTCCCCCGACGGCCGCCAGGTCCTGACCGGCAGCCGCGACGGCACCGCCGTGATTTGGCTCGCCAAGGGCTGGTCCGGCAAGGCCGACCTGTCTGCCAAGGACGATCGGAAGTGATGGCGCGGCCGTGTCGTCTTCGAAGGTTACTGTAGTCCCGTCGCTCCGCCGACGGGACGGCTTGTCGGCGGAGCGACAAGCCTACAGTAGGCGGCCCGGTCTCTGAACGATCCACCATCAATGTCGCCCGCGCGAGGTCTATACTGGGTGTCTGATGCCAATTGACCCTGACGACGGGGCATCTCATAATCGCCACCGTCTTGATCGCCACCGTCTCGTTGGCACGTCCGCAGGAGTTCTCGAATGACCACCGTTTCCATTCTTCCCATTCGCAACGGTGATGCCGCGACGACGTATCGGGCCGTGGCGGGTCAGCGGCAGTCCAGTGGACGGACGGTGGGGGCGGCACTCGACGCGCTGACCTCGCAACTCGGTGAGGAAGCCTCTGGAACTTTGATCGTGGTGCAGCATCGTCGTCCCGATGAGTTCTTTTCCGCGGCCCAGCAGCAGCGGTTGGAGGAGTTGATGACGCGCTGGCGCGCGGCCCGCGACGCGGGTGCGCCGCTGTCCGCCGAGGACCAGTCCGAACTCGAACGGCTGGTCGCCGCCGAAGTCGACGCAACCACGGCGCGGGTCGCTGGTCCGATGCCACTTGACCGTGATGAGAGCGAACGGTGAGTTTTGTGAAGAGCGTCGCAGACATGACTACCGTAGCGATAGCGGTCCTTGGAGCTATCGTGAATTCTTTCCTCGTGATTGCATCATGGCCATCGTGGGAAGCTTTTCTTGCTTTAGTCATTCTCTCACCGGTCTGGCTGGTGATCGGAGCAATCACGTGGATTCTTCTACCCGACCGATCTTGGCAAGGCGTGTTTGTCCTTTCGCTCATTTGGCTCGCAGTAGTGTCATATGACCTTTACTGGTGTTGTACGCTGAGTGCCCAAGTGTGAACCGAAGGAAGAACAGCGGGGGAAACAGGCCGGGGTCGCGTTTGCGAATTTCAGATTTGGCCGTCGCTTGTGTAGGTGATCGCAGGTATACGTCGTCCGAATCTGAAATTCGCCCACGCGACCTCAGCCCCGATGGGTAGCCGAGACGGCGCGGCGGTAATCTGGTTGTCTCAAGATTGGTCGATAAAGAGGGCTCTGGCCTCGCGACCAGGCCGGAAGCTTTCGCTCTACGGACTCGGCAGGCCATGCCCGAACGAATCAACACCTACGCTGCGGCCATCGAGTTCCTCTACGGGCGCATCAACTACGAGCGGATTGATGCTCAGGCGTATTCGACGAGCGACTTCAAGCTCGATCGGATGCGGTTGCTGTTGTCGCTGATCGGCAGCCCGCACGAACGCATCCCGGCGATTCATGTGGCGGGGACGAAGGGGAAGGGCTCGACCTGTTCGATGATCGCGTCGGTGCTGGCGACGGCGGGCCATCGCGCGGGGTTGTTCATCTCACCGCACATCTCGGTGTTTGAAGAGCGGATGACGGTCAACGGAGTGCAACCGACTCAGGGTGAATTGGTGGCTCTCGTCAACCGCCTGCTGCCGACCATCGCCCACATGGACGGCCTGCCGGGACAAATGCAGCCGACGTACTTCGAACTGGCCACGGCGATGGCGTGGTTGTACTTCGAGGAACAGCGGGCAGACTTCGCCGTGCTGGAAGTCGGCATGGGCGGTCGACTCGATTCGACCAATGTCTGCCGGCCGAAGGTCTGCGTCATCACCAACGTCAGCCGCGACCACACGCACATCCTGGGAAGCACCGTCCGGCAGATCGCCTGGGAGAAGGCGGGGATCATCAAGCCGAATGTTCCGCTCGTTTGCGGGGTGACTCAACCCGATGCGCTGGAGTTGGTCGAACAACTCTGCCGCGAGCGCGGAGCACCTCTAACGCTGTTC
>JANMLE010000869.1:0-1742 GCA_031372385.1 Planctomycetota bacterium
CGCGCCAGCAACGGCATCCCAAACTTCGCCACGAACGACTGCATGAAAGATCGCTTGATCGAGAACCGGTCCGTCCCGTCGTTCTAAATCTCCCCTTAGACCTACAGCGCTGACCTGACAGCGGTCGTGGTTGCTTTAGCCCGGAGGGCGTCAGATGGTAGCCCACGGCGCAAGCCGTGGGAAATCGGCAGTAGTCTCCCATCAGCCCGGAGGGCGACACATCGAAAGAAGCTAAAGGTTTATCAATGTATCGCCCTCCGGGCTACCGGCCTCTTCGCCATTCAACCCACGGCTCACGCCGTGGGCTATCATCTGCCGCCCTCCGGGCTGAAGAGGAGGTCTCAGCCTTCAGCAACGAAACGCCCAAGTTAGCGCTGTAGGCTTAGTTGTTCCCCAGCAGCGCAAACACCTCTTTCGCCGCCGTCAGTGTGGCCTGGATGTCGGCTTCGGAATGTGCGGCCGAGACAAAGTTGGCCTCGTACTGGCTGCACGGCAGGTAGATGCCGCGTTCCAGCATCCCGTGAAAGTAGCGGGCGAAGCGGGCGGTGTCGCTCTGCACGGCGACCGCGTGATTGGTGACAGGCGCGGGATTGAAGAACAGTGTGAACATGCTGCCGAACTGCGGGATCGTGTGTTCGATCCCCGCCGCCGTGGCCAGTTCGGACAGACGCTGCGTCAGTTGCCACGTCACCTGCTCCAGCCGGGGATACGGGTTGGTCGCCTTGAGCGTCCGCAGCGTGGCGATGCCGCTGGCCATCGCGACCGGATTGCCCGACAGCGTTCCCGCCTGATACACGGGACCGAGCGGTGAGACCATCCGCATGATGTCGCGCCGTCCGCCGTACGCGCCCACGGGCAATCCGCCGCCGATGATCTTGCCGAGCGTGGTCATGTCGGGTCGAATCTTGAACCGCTGCTGCGCGCCGCCGAACGCCACGCGGAAGCCCGTCATCACTTCATCGAAGATCAAGACCGTCCCGTGCCGGTCGCACAACGACCGCAATGTCGCCAGGAACTCGGGGGTGGGGATCACCACCCCCATGTTTCCGACGACCGGTTCGAGGATCACGCAGGCAATCTCGTGGCCGCGCTGCGCAAAGGTCTCCGCCAACTGCTGGCAGTCGTTGTATTCCAGGCAGAGCGTGTCGGCCGTGCATCCGGCGGGAATGCCGGGGCTGGAGGGTGTGCCGAGTGTCAGCGCGGCGCTCCCCGCCTTGACCAGCAGGCTGTCGACATGCCCGTGGTAGCAGCCGGTGAACTTGATCAGGACGCTGCGTCCCGTGAACCCACGCGCGACGCGGATCGCGCTCATCGTCGCTTCGGACCCGGAGTTCACCAAGCGGACCAGTTCCATTGACGGCACGGCGCTGACCACCAGTTCGGCCAGCTCCGTCTCCAGTTCGCACGGCGCCCCGAAGCTGGTCCCCTTGTCGAGCGCCGCGTGAATGGCACTCAGCACCTGTGGATGCCGGTGTCCGAGGATGTGCGGCCCCCACGATCCGATGTAGTCGACGTAGCGGTTGCCATCGATGTCAAACAGATACGCGCCATCGGCCCGGTCCATGATGACCGGCGTCCCCCCGACACCGCCAAACGCGCGGGCCGGACTGTTCACTCCGCCGGGAATGACCTGTTGCGCACGGGAAAAATGAGCCTGACTGCGGGATCGATCCAATGGCATGACGTCTTCCAACTCCTATCCCGGAAGAGGAACCACGAATCTCACGAATAACATGAATCCG
>JANMLE010000898.1:0-11607 GCA_031372385.1 Planctomycetota bacterium
CTACAAATCAGCCGACAATTGAACGCGGAGAGCATAGCGCATGAGGCTCACCGGGAGGAGTTCAGACTGCCAATAAACTCCACAAATCAGCCGTTTTGTCCAAGAAACACGGCGTCAATGACTTATGTCGGAGACGTCTAGCTTCGCGTCCATGAGCCAGCGAGAAGCAACGCCATCACTAGCGCAACGCACCCCGCCTTCCGTCGCCAGCCTTTGAAGAATTCACGCATTGGTTCGCGCTCTCCTGCCGGGATTCTACCAGGAGGCTCACGCCGCCCGGCTCAGGAGCCAATCACTTGGCACCTTCCCTTTTTCCAGTGGCTCCCTGACGCGTGTACTCGGCGTCTCGATCGGTCCAGAGGGCGATGAGTTCCCGCAGCTTGTCGGGATGTTTGTCGGCCAGATTGTGCGACTCGGCACGATCATCAGTCAGGTGGTACAGCTCCCACGGAGCGTTCTTGCCCGAGGCGACGATTTTCCAATCACCGAGCCGCAGCGCGCGGTTGTCCATGTGTTTGAAGAAGATCGCCTCGTGCGGCGTGGCGGTGTCGCGGGCAAACAATGGCACGAGGCTGCGGCCGGGCAATGTGGGACGCGACTCGTCGTTCCACTGGGAGGGCGGGACGACTCCCGCCAGCTCCAGCAGCGTGGGGACGATGTCCACCAGATGGCCGGGCGCGTGGCGCAGTTCTCCCTTTGCCGTGATTCTCTTGGGCCAATGCGCGATGAGTGGTGTCGAAGTGCCACCCTCGTGATTCCACGACTTGTGCCGACGAAACGGCGTGTTGGAAACCGTCGACCAGCCGGGACCGAGGCCAAGATAACTTTGAGCGGAACCGGGCGCGGAACCGAGCGTGTGACCGTCGCCGCGGATGATCTGTTCGGCGCTCGCTCCGTTGTCGGACGCGAAGAAGATCAGCGTGTCATCCCAGGCGTTCATCGCGCGGATCTTCTCGAACACCCGGCCGATTTCTCGATCCATCCGGTCGATCATTGCCGCGTGGACGGCCATCTTCTGGGCTTGAAACTCTTGTTGTTCGGAAGACAGCTCTGCCCATGTCACGGCCCGTCCGGACTCGCCGGGACCGATGCGCTTCTGCAAATCCGCTTCGCTCAAGTTCCAGCTTGGCGCGACTGTCGGTTCCGGAGCGGAGATGTCTCCTGTCACCAGTCCCAGTTTCTTCATCCGCTGCCAGCGCTCGGCGCGAACGATCTCCCATCCAGGCTTGTATCGGTCACGATAACGGGCGATGTCCTCGGGCAAGGCATGCAATGGGAAGTGCGGGGCAATAAACGCCAGGTACAGAAAGAACGGCTGCGGCTTGTGCGCCGAGTCGTGTTCGGCCAGCCACTCGATGGCCCGCTGCGCCGTGGCTGTGGTCGCATAGTACTTCTCTTCGGAGCCGGGTGGCGCGAGGGGCTGGTCATCGAGTTGGTGGTGGCGCGGCGAGAAGAACCGGTCGTGATCGGTCGTGTGATACGACCGCGAAAAGCCTCCGTCCAAGATCTTCCCGTCGATGTGCCACTTGCCGGAGTGGTACGAGCGGTATCCCGCATCCCGCAGCAACTCCGGCACAAGCGCCGCCCACTTCGGACGGTTCCCCTGCGGGTCACGATTGACCTGTTGCGCGTAGTAGCCGGTCATCAGCGCGGCGCGCGACGGCCAGCAGCGTGCGGTGTTGTAGAACTGGGAAAACCGCAGGCCGTTCCGGGCGAGGCCATCCAGATGCGGGGTTTCGATCTCGCTCCCATAGCACCCCAAGTCGGAGTACCCGAGATCGTCCGCCAGAATGAACACGACATTCGGCTTGCGCACCGTCGCAGTCGAATCCGCCGCCAACGCCACGGAACCAATGACCGCCGAAACGACGATCAACGCAATGAACTTCATCAAGAACCTCGGCTTGGAATACGAATCGATCACCACCTGCCCGGTGCGCCGTAGAACGTCCCGCCATACATCGGGGCACCGTATCCCCAGCCACCGTAGTTCAACACGCCATAGCCGAGGCCGCCATAACCGAGCGGTCCGACACCGGGTCCATAACCAAAACCGGCCCCGTAACTGAACGGACCGTTGTTGCGGTACATCAGCATCTGATTGTTGACGATGTTCTGCTGCACCAGGTTCTGCGTCATCTGGCCCTGCAGAATGCGCCGTTCGTATTCCCGCTTGAGATGATCGCGGAAGGCCTCGGCCTGTTGCAGATTCAGCTTCGCCTGATCCGATGCCGGCGACGGAGCGGAGTCGACCGGCGGCTTGGGTGCCAGACGCGGCGTGGCGGTTCGCTCCTTGTAGGCGGCGACGAGCGCGTTCAACTGCCGCTCGTTCATGGAGGCCAGCAGCCGTTGGGCTTCGGCCGACTTCTTCTCATCGAACGCTGAATCGATGACGAGGCGGGCCAGCAGCCAGACACGCATCTCTTCGGCGCTCCCGGCTGCGGTGTCGACCGCAACTTCGGCGGCGGGCGCGGGAGGAACCCCGATCTCGGCTTGGCCCCACAACGCCAGACTGAACACGAGGGAGTACATCGCGGTTCTCCAAGAAGAAGAAGAGGGGTTGGTAAGGAAACGTCATCCGCATCCATCGCGGCGGAAAATGACGTAGCTGAATTCGCAAGAACTCAGCCTGTCCACTGAATTCTTGCGAATTCAGCTACGTCGCGTATCGGTCATTTCTGGCCGCGTGGAGTATACGTGGACCGTCAGCGCAGACAAACAACGGAAGGCCGCGAATTGCCATCACGCTTGCGGGAGCGACACCGTCAACGGATCTGTGCTTCAGCGTGGCGCAACCGCACCGCAGACGAAGTCGTTGCGAGACGCAGGCAGGCTCGATAGTTTGGTGACGCTTGAACCCCCCACGGCATTGAAACATGAGTCCGACAGATGTCGCCTGGACAGCGTTTCGTAGCACGGACGCCTCGTCCGTGCGCGAATGTCATGGGCGATTTCAGACGCACGGACGAGGTGTCCGTGCTACGGGAACTTTTGTCGGTCACGTCTTGAAAGGGCTCCGACATGGACATCGAGTTTCTCAATCCGCCGCAGTTGTGCCCGACGTATGGCTGGACGCAGGTTGTCAGCGCGACGGGCGGCAAGACGATTCATGTTTCCGGGCAAGTCGCGATCAATGAGAAGGGCGAGGTGGTCGGCGTCGGCGACCTGCGTGCCCAGACCGAACAGGCATTTCACAACGTCGCGCTGGCGCTGACCGCGGCCGGGGCAACGTTTCGCGATGTCGTGAAGACCAGCCTGTTCGTCGTGGGACTCAAGCCGGAGCACGTCCCGATCATCCGCGCCGTGCGCCACCGCCACGTTTCGGCCGAGCATCCACCCGCCAGCACACTGGTCGGAGTCTCGGCGCTCGTCGGCCCCGACTGGCTGATCGAAATCGAAGCCGTCGCCGTCATCCAAGATTGAGCTTGTGCGGCATGCCGCTGCCTCAGAATCATCGGAGAGAAACGATGCTGAAGGGAACCTGAATACTGGGCGGTTTCATGGGGGCTCTGGTGACTGTTCGCCTACGGAAGGCTACAAGTGTCGAATCGGGACAGTCGCCCTTTCCGTAACCGAACGTCACGCAACGTGGTCCGCCCCGTTGAAACAGCTTGGCGCAAGCCTCTCCCTTCCGTCCTCTTTTCAAAGGTTTGCCATGCGTCGTATTCCGCCGTACTTCTCCGTGATGACTGTGGTGCTGGTGCTGGTGGCGCTGGGCAGCGTTGCCACGGCGGGTGATTGGTCCCGCTTTCGGGGTCCGAATGGCAGCGGTGTCAGCGACGATGCCGTGCCGATGCCGGTCCATTGGTCCCCGACGCAGAATCTCAAATGGAAGGTCGCGCTCCCCGGACCCGGTTCGTCATCGCCGATCATCGTCGGCGACAAAGTCTTCATCACCTGCTGGTCGGGCTATGGCACCGATCGCGGGAACCGGGCCGGCAACCAGTCGGATCTCAAACGACATCTCGTTTGTCTTGATCGCCACACCGGCACGACGATCTGGGACAAGACCGTCGACCCGGTCCTGCCCGAAGACAACTACGGCGGGATGTTCGCCGAACACGGATATGCGACTCACACGCCGGCGTCGGATGGCGAACGTGTCTACGTGTTCTTCGGCAAGACTGGAGCGTTGGCGTTCGACATGAAAGGGAACCAACTCTGGCAGACGAAGGTCGGCACCGGTTCCGATCGGATGGGCTGGGGCTCGGGTTGCAGTCCGATCCTGTACAAGAACCTGGTGATCGTCACCGCGTCACCCGAGAGTGGTGCGATGTACGCCCTGGACAAGGAGACTGGCAAGGAAGTCTGGCGCGCGTCCGCCGAAGGCTTCAGCGGAACTTGGGGGACGCCGGTGCTGGTCGAGGTCGATGCCAACCGGACCGACGTAGTGATCGGTGTTCCCTACGAGATCTGGGCCTTCAACCCCGACACCGGCAAGCTGCGGTGGTATTGCGACGCGCTCAGCACGCGGTCGTTCTGCTCCAGCGTGGTGACTGACGGCAAGGTGGTCTACGCGATGGGCGACCAGGGGAGCGGTTCGATCGCGATCAGGGCGGGGGGCGAGAAGGACGTGACGAAGTCGCATGTCGTCTGGACCGGCCGCGACAACAACCGCATCGGCACGCCGGTCATTGCCGACGGAAAGCTGTACTTCGTCTCCGGCGGCGTGGCGACCTGCGTCGACGCCAAGACCGGTACGCGCATCTATCAGGGACGCCTCGGCGGCGGTGCCACGGCCAACGCGCCGGATGACGCAGGCCAGCGCCGCCCACCCGGCCGCAGTAGTCCCGGTGGTGGTGGACGCGGTGGCATGGGTGGTCAGGACTATTCGTCGCCCGTGGTGGCCGATGGCAAGCTGTACTACATCGCGCGCAGCGGTGAAGCGCACGTGGTCAAACTCGGCGACACGTTCGAACAACTCGCCACGAACCGCGTGACCGAGGACGCGGAAGACTTCAGTGCCACCCCCGCCGTCAGCAACGGCGCACTCTTCATCCGTTCGAGCAAGCATCTGTATTGCATCGCGGAAGGAGTGACTTCGAAGTAACGGACACGCTTCGCATCTGTGCCGGACGATGCGATTGCCGGATGTTTTTCGAGATTAAGGCTTGTGGGTGCATTGAATTCAAAGTACGACGTGTACCACAAATCTTGTGGAGCACATTTCCAACGTGCTCGAATCACTCAAAAGCTGGCATGTTGAAAACGTGTCCCACGTCTTTTTTCAATTCTTCTCGAAAACATCAAGTCGATGTTGCTTGACGATATTGCGACTTTTCGCCGTGCGGGTACGCACGGTCCCATTTCGTTCTGGAGGATTGATGATGATGACACGACGGTTACAGTCCCTACGACAGCGGGTGGCATTTACGTTGATCGAGTTGCTGGTGGTGATCGCGATCATCGCGGTGCTGATCGCCCTGCTGTTGCCCGCCGTTCAACAGGCGCGTGAAGCCGCGCGGCGCACCCAGTGCAAGAACAATCTGAAGCAGTTGGGTGTGGCGATGCACAATTACCACGACACGTTCTTGAGGTTGCCGCTGGGAACGATTGTGGGGCCCGATAACGCCTGCCGTTCCTGTGGTGGAGGTGGCAATTGGGCCGATGACAACAACTGGTTGCTGTCGATTTTGCCGTACATTGATCAGGCTCCGGCGTACAACTCGATCGATTTCCGTTTTTCCTGGCACGCCAATGCGGCGGGTCAGGCTGTTGCTCAGATCAAGATCCCTGTTGAAAGTTGTCCGTCAGACGGAATCGAGATCGACGAGCCGGGGACGGGTTGGGCGCGGATTCGCGGCAACTACGTCGTGAACTTCGGCAACATCAGCTACGGTGGGGCGAGCCAGAGCCCATACAACGGCGTGACATTCGGTGGGGCGCCGTTTGGGCCCGTGTTTGGTTCCAACTTTGCCGGAGTCACGGACGGGACCAGTAACACGCTCATGATGGGCGAAATCCTGACGCTCGATGGTGCCGGCTGGTTGGGGTACACCTCCGAAGTCATGCTGGCCGGCGGCGGGGCGTTCACGGCGTATAACACGCCCAACACGTCGGCCTGCGAACTGCTGGCCCGTCAAACCTTCACGGGACCGAACAGCGGCATCCCGTGCAGCACCAGTGTCGGCGGCGCTTCTGCGGATGTGGTCAAGCAGGTCATTTCCGCACGCAGCAAGCACACCGGCGGCGTGCATGTCGGCATGTGTGACGGTGCGGTCCGTTTCGTCAGCAACAACATTGATACCGGTGTCTGGCGCGGACTGTCGACGACCAGGGGTGCCGAAATCATTGGCGATTTCTAACGGCGGGTGGAAGGTTCCGGATCGCTCTTGTTTGTGCATGGCCCCGGCTCCCGTGGTTGTTCGAGGAGCCGGGCTGTGAATCTCACGACGCCCGTTGGAATTCTTCAGGCTCGGATTGTTTTCAGATTTTTACCCGGATGGATTGGTGATGAAGATGCGCTGGAACATGCAATTGTTGGTGGTCATCGGCGGCCTGTTGTTTGCCGCCGGATGTGGGGGCGAGAAGCCGATTGGCGACATCGTCAAAGGGACGGTGACTCTGGACGGGAAACCGTTGGAAAACGGGCGGATCAGCCTGGCTCCCACCGACAATGTCGGCGGCACTGTCGGCGGCGAGATCAAGAACGGGAAATTCCAGGTTCGAATCAAGGCCGGTCCGAAATCGGTGGAGATCACTTCGGAAAAGATCACCGGAAAACAGAAGGCTTATCCGGGTGATCCGAAGAGTCCCGAGTTCGACATCAAGGAACAGATTCTGCCCGCCAAATACAACACCAAAACCGAGCTGAAGGCGGACGTGAAAGCCGGTGGCCCGGAATTGAAGTTCGACTTGGAATCCGAAAAGAAGAAGTAGCCGTCCGAGCGTGTGATCATTTCGCCACCGACCTTGCGTCGGTGGTTCACCGGCTTTTGCGCTACTCGAATTTCCCCAGAGATTCGAGTAGCGCAGAAGCCGTTAAACCCCCGGGACAAGCCCAGGGGCGAAAAACTCACCGCCTCTCCGTGTCGGTGGTCTCGCCGATGGCCGGTGACGCATGGCCCCAGTCTGGAAAAGTCGATGGTTCGCCTGCCTGGCCCTGATCGTCCTGGGTGTCGGTGTCGCGGTTTCGTTCGTGGCGCGTCGGCCGTCTGTCGAAGCGCTGGTTGAACAAGCGAAGCAGGCCCGCGCGGCGAAGGATTTGATCGTCGCCCGCCGGTACGCTCGGGCCGCGCTCGCGCAGGACCGGGAATCGGCGGCGGCTTGGCGACTGCTCGGTCAGATCGAAACCGATGAGGGCCATCCGGACGAGGCGATCGAAGCGTTCGAAGCCGCGTCGCGACAGACAGGGATCGACGCAGTCGCGGCCGCGCTGCATGGCGGCCGGATCAGTCTGCAAGCCGGTCACGCGCTGCGGGCCGAGCGATTGTGGCGTCGGGTGTTGGAGCTCGATTCCACTCAGGCGGATGCCTCCAGCGAACTGGCCTATCTGCTCGGTGTCGAAGGCCGCGGCTGGGAGATGCAGTCGCCGCTGTTGATCGTCGTTCGAGCGGGGCGGCCGACGGTTCATCATCTGGTCTTGATGGCCGCCAGTGAACCGGTCGTGAAGGACGCGGATCTGGTGCGGCGCTGTTTGACGCGGGTTCCCAGTGATCTGAACGTGCGGACCGGCGAAGCGCGCACCGACCTGTTTGAAGGCCGCACCGCGCAGGCGCTGTCGGTCCTGCGCGAGATCTGTCGATCGTCGATGGCCATCGCCGAAGCCAAGGCGAGGCTCGGCTGGGCGCTGCTCGAACTTCACCCCGACGAATTCTCCGATTGGCAGCAATCACTGGAAACGTTCCCCCAGCGCGAGCATCCCGAGATCTGGGCGGTGCAGGGGACGTGGGCCGTGCGAAACAAGGATCTGCCGCAGGCGGCGCGCTGCTTCGCGCGGGCGGTTCAATTGGACCCCGATCATCGGATGGCGAACTATCAACTCGGATCGGTGCTGTCACAGTTGGACCGTTCCCCGGAAGCGCAGCCGTTCCTGGACCGGGCCGCCAAGCTGCAGCAATTGGCGCTGCTGGCCGACCGCATCTACGCTCATCCGCGTGAAACATTCCAACTGCGTCAAGCCACGGAACTGACGGCGGCCCTGGGACGACCGCACGAAGCGTGGGGCTGGTGCCACGCCGCATTGCAGATCAATCCGCATCTCGAATGGGCCAACAAGAATGCCGAGAAGCTGCAGCCCTGGTTGACCTCGACCGCGCCGCGGGTGATCCCCGAAGCGCTGCCGGTGATCCCGCCGGACTTGATCGAAGCGATGGTTCCCCGTGGTCCCATTCAGTCAACCGGCCCACTGGATAAGCAGCAGGCCTCCGAGTTCGCGGCACCGCGCTTCGAAGATGTCGCCGGGTCGATTGGCTTGGACTTCATCTATGACGCGGGGAGTCGGAACCGGCAGGACGGTGTCGATCTGATCGAGTTCACGGGGGGCGGTGTCGCGGCCTTCGACTACGACCGGGATGACCTGTGCGATCTCTATTTCACGCAGGGAAGGGCGATCCCGCTGACGAAAGTGACCGCGGCACCACCCGATCGGCTGTTCCGGCAATCGATCGACGGTGGAGCTGCGGATGTCACGGTGCCGGCCGGACTGGGGGATGTCGACTACAGCCAGGGGTGTACGGTCGGTGACTTTGATCAGGACGGGTTTCCAGACTTGTATGTCTGCAATGTCGGACCCAACCGGCTCTATCGCAACAACGGCGACGGAACGTTTGACGACGTCACTCAACACGCGGGGATTTCTGGTAACGCATGGACGGTCAGCGCGCTCTTCGCGGACCTCAACGGAGACGGTCTGCCCGAACTGTTTGATGTGAATTATCTGGACATCGATCCGCACGACATCCCGCACTGTCCGCGCGGCAGTGAGGATACTCACTGTGCGCCGACAGCCCGGCCTCCCGCTCCGGATCGACTGTGGCTCAACCGCGGCGACGGTGGTTTCGTCGACATCTCACAGCAGGCCGGTCTGACCGGCGAACGCGAGACCGGTCGCGGTCTGGGAATCGTCGCCGCAGACCTGAACGGCGATGCCCGGTTGGACCTCTTCATCGCCAACGATGCCGAGCCCAATTTCCTGTACGTCAACCGACTGCCGCCGAACACTCAACCGTCGCCGAACGCGCCGGCCATCGGACGGAATGGAAACCAGACCGACGAATCACCCGCTACGTCCACGTTCCCCGCGCTGCGATTGGAGGAGCTCGGCGTGGTGATGGGTGTCGGCTATGACCGGGATGGATTGGCGCAGGCCTGCATGGGTGTGGCGCTCGGCGATGCGGACCAAAACGGCCTGTTGGACATCTTCGTCACCAACTATGCGGATCAGTCGAACACGCTGTTCCGGCAGGTCGAACCGGGTCTCTTTCAGGATGCGACGCGCGAAGCGGGGTTGCGCGAACCGAGCTTCGCACTGCTGGGGTTCGGCACGCAGTTTCTCGATGCCGATCTGGATGGTCGACTGGATCTGATCCTGACCAACGGTCATGTGTACGACATGACGTACGCGGGAAAGCTGTATGCGATGCGACCGCAATTCTTTCGGAACGCCGGGCACGGCCGGTTCGTGGAATCGTTTCGCGAAACGGCGGGCGACTTCTTCGGCATCAGCCAGGTTGGTCGGGGTTTGGCCCGACTGGATTGGAATCGCGACGGACTCAGCGACATCGCCATCTCGCACATCGGCACTCCCGCCGCGCTGCTTCTCAATCGCACTCAAAGAACCGGGAATCATTTGTCGCTGACGTTTGCGGGCACGGTCTCCGAACGTGACGCCATCGGCACCGTCGTCCGGGTGTTTACCGCCGACGGATTGCATTCCACGCACCATCTGACCGCGGGTGACGGCTATCAGGCCCGCAATGAACCGCGCCTGATTGTCGGTCTGGGCTCGAAGACCGACGGCATTCGCCTGGAACTTCAGTGGCCCTCTGGCCGCCGACAGATGTTTGACAGCTTGACTGTGAATCGGCGCTATCATCTCATCGAAGGCGGCCGGTCGGTGACGATGCCCTGATCAAGTCAGCAACCTTCCGGCGTGATTGGCATCTCACAAGCTCGGCCGTCTGCATTCGTTTCCTTCTCACTCGTCCCCGACATCAGCCAGCCGTCCGGTGATGATCGACCCCAGCGAAAGGGATCGCCGTTGCGCCGCTCGTCTCTTACTGTGGTGATGATCGGCAATCGAACCGCGACTTGGACGGCGACGGTAGCGGCGAGCATGCCGGTCGCGAAGACAATCGCGTTACGGCGAGCCGTACATCTCCGACAGCAGGGTTCGCAAACCGACGGCTTCGGTTTTTGTCAGCGATCCCAGTTTCTTGGTGAGGCGTGTTTTGCTGAGGACGCGGATTTGATCCGCGCAGAGTTCGGCGGGCTTTCCCGCACAGGTGACCCGCAGTCGCGAACGCCAACCAGCGTGCAGTTTCGAGGTGAGCGGGCAGACGACCAGCGTGGGCAGGGCCGCATTCATGGCATCCAGGCTGACGATCACGCAGGGCCTGGTCTTGCCGATCTCACTCCCTTCGACCGGTTCGAGGCGCGCGTACCAGATTTCGTAGCGTTTCATTCGCCGTTCCAGCCGTCTGCCACCGCTTCCCAATCCGACCAGTCTTCGCTCGCGGCAGCCATCTGTTGAGCGGTCTCTTCCCAAGAGAGCTTCTTGGCGGCCTGCTTCGACCGAAGCACGATCTCGCCATCACGCTCTTCAAGGACCACACCCGCGTCGAGTTGATGCTTGCGAATCATCGCGGCCGGGAGACGGATGCCGCGTGCGTTGCCGATTTGTAACAGTTTGGCTTCGACAGATTTCATGATGGAGCCACCGTAGCCACGCCTCGCTGGACCGTCAAGCAGAGTCACTCCAACATCCACGGCAAACCCGTTCTTCATCACGTCGCGTGTTGACGAACGGCAACCGAGTAACCATCCCCTTGTCCGCGTTCATCCAGTCACTTGGCGATCGGCGTGGCTGGAGAAGCAGAGTGTGCCCCCTTCGAGCACGATCAGTTGGCCGGGGTGGAAGCTGGTCCAACCGGTTTCGCTGAGGGCGCGGGTGGCGATGACGTAGCCGTGATTGACGGGTTGGGGATCGGCGTCCTTCTTGACGTCGATGGAGACGCTGATGTCCTCAAAGTGTCGCTCCTGGCCCTCGGTGATGCGCAGCCGGCGCAGGCTGAGGCCCTTCCACGCGGCGGCATCGTGATAGCAGAACAGCCGCTGGCCGTCGGACATCAGGCAGTTCAGCTTGCCGTGCCGGTTCAACTCGGCCAGTTGCTGATGGAGCCATTGCCAACCGGACTCGTTGTTCAGCAGATCGTCTCGTTCGGCGATTTTTGACAAGAGGTGGCAGAACACGTGCTCGGAATCGGTGCCACCCACGGGGCGATACCGATTCAAGGCGAGGTCTTCAAAGGCTTCCACGGTGCCGTTGTGGGCGAAGCAGAAGTCCCGCCCCGCGAGTTCGCGCGTGAACGGATGCGTGTCGGAGTGAGTCGGTGAACCGCCGGTCGTCTGGTGCCGCACGTGGGCGATGTACACCCGTGAATGCAG
>JANMLE010000923.1:0-3998 GCA_031372385.1 Planctomycetota bacterium
CAACACACTCCCCAACCGCCCCGGCCGCGCCTACGAACGAGAAACCGACCCCCGCAGACCCCAATCCAACCAATTCAAAAAACGAACCAGAACAACTGACAACGCCAACTCCAAAATCTAAAGTCAGTGCCATTGGGCGCTCAGGGGTGTTGTTCAACAGGAATGGCGGAGAGCCGGAATTCAAATGTCCCGACGTTATCGATTCCGAGTGCTGCCGTTTTTGCCCCGAAGGGGCGGCGGAAACCAGACTAGCCCGGATTATTCATGGCCCTCAAAGAGCCGTGAACGCAAGGGAGCGGTCTGCAAGGCCTTGACCGCTCCCTCACGGTCACGGCTCGACTGACGCGCTGTTCGTAGCTGAATTCGCAAGAATTCAGCGGAACATTGAACCACGACCTGAGTTCTTGCGAACTCAGCTACGACGCCATGAATAATCCGGGCTAGGGCAAGCTCGCGCCGCGAACGCCGCCCTGGGATCGGCGATCCAACGAATTGATGTGCCCTGAAGGGGCACGGGAGGTCTCGGCGTTCCGTAGCCCCTTCAGGCCAGACATCCGAGTGTGGCTGTGACCCAGGGCGGCGCTCCGCAGCGTCGCTTGCCCTTGTATCTTGGACGAAGTTGTTCAAAGTGTTCCGCGGAAGCGGGCTTGTCCGGGGAGCGTACAACCCTCGGACAAGCGGTCTGGCACAGTTCGAATTGCCCTCGGGACGAATGAGCCCGGAGCCCAGCAGGATCGTGCCAGACCTCTTGATTTCAGCCCGAACAACCGCTCGCGCCGGCGAGCCTCTTCCGGTTAGCCGAGCACGCATTCGCAAGGTCGGGACGCAGTCATGGACAGTTCTTCCAACGTGACGGTCGCAACGGTGACGGCAGCAACGGTGACGGCAGCAACGGTCGAGACCGCAATGGTTGAGACCGCAATGGTCGAGACACCGGGGGCGGATGCGCTGGGGCGCGGTACCCGTCGTCGAGCACATCGGCGTCGATGTCTCGAAGGACGCGCTGGGCTGATTTCCGTCGGCCCCCGTTAGGGCGAAGAACATGACACCTGCAATCCGTAATACCGCGCGCGGCCCAAAGTGAGTGGTTTTCGTTTATCCGCTACGCCAACGGCGTGCGCGCAGGGGACGCGAGCCGTTGTTCGCGCGCACGCCGTTGGCGTAGCGGTTAAACGTCTCAGGCGGGGCCGCGCGAGGTATACAGTCAGGAACTCTTGAGCACCCGACCCCAAATCGAGTCCGCCGCATCAAACCCGCCACGGCTGACCAACCTGATGCGAGCCGCTACAATCCCGCCATCATGGCAGGAAACTCATTTGGACAGTCCTTTCGAATTACGACGGCCGGCGAAAGTCACGGACCGGCGAATGTGGTCATCATTGATGGTGTGCCACCCGGCATACCGCTGTCGGTCGACGACTTAATCGTCGACTTGAACCGGCGGCGGCCGGGGCAGAGTCACATCGTGACGCAGCGCGATGAATCGGATCTCCCCGAGATCCTGTCGGGGGTCTTCGAGGGCCGCACGACGGGGACCAGCCTGGCGATCCTGATCCGCAACCAGGACCATCGCAGTCGCGACTACGGCGACATCAAGGATCTCTACCGGCCGGGACACGCCGACTTCAGCTTCGATGCGAAGTACGGCTTCCGCGACTACCGCGGCGGCGGTCGATCGAGTGCCCGTGAAACCACCGTGCGCGTCGCAGCGGGCGTCGTCGCCAAGAAGATCATCGAACAGGCATTCGCCGGGCGAGTGGTCGGTTACGTCACACAGGTCGGCGACATCAAAGCCAACATCGCCAGCCCCGAAGCGATGACGCTGGAGCAAGTGGAGAAGTTGCCGGACGGGACACCAAACATCGTGCGCTGCCCCGATTATGCCGCCGCCGCCAGGATGATCGAGTTGATCGAGCAGGTCCGGAAGGAAGGCGATTCGATCGGCGGCGCGGCCGAGATCGTGGCGACCAACGTCCCGGCGGGGCTGGGCGAACCCGTGTTCGACAAGATCAAAGCCGACCTGGCCAAGTCACTCTTCAGTCTGCCGGCCGTTCTGGCGGTGGAGTATGGCATTGGGTTCGGCTGCGTGACGATGCGCGGCAGCCAGAACAACGACCATTTCATCCCCGATCCCGCTCACCCCCGAGACGGCCACACCGGCATCACCACCGACACGAACCGGCATGGCGGCATGCTGGGTGGCATCACCACCGGCCTGCCGATCATCTTGCGAGCCGCCGTCAAACCAACCAGCAGCCTGCCGATCGAGCAGCCGACCGTGACGAACCAAGGTGAACCGGCCACCATCCGCACCAAGGGCCGCCACGACCCGTGCCTGTTGCCGCGCTTCATCCCGATGGCCGAGGCAATGGTCGCGATCGTGATTGCCGATCATTGGCTGCGCTGGCGGGGGCAGAGGTGAGGGAAGTGGGTGGTGGATAGGCGATGGGAATGGAGTCCTCATGAGTTGGCATCAGCATCGTTTGACCCTGCCCGCGTTTCGGCGCGGGTTTCATTTGATCACGCAGCACGTGTTGGACGCGGTGCCGGAGTTGCCGTCGGTGCAGATCGGCCTCTTACACGTGTACATTCAGCACACGTCGGCGTCATTGACGATCAACGAAAACGCCGATCCCGATGTGCCGCGCGATCTGGAATCGTCATTCAACGCGATTGCTCCCGAAGACTTTCCGTACGTCCACACGTGCGAAGGCTCCGACGACATGCCGGCGCATGTGAAGGCGTCGATGCTGGGGAGTTCGGTGTCGATTCCGATCAGTCAGGGCCGGTTGTGCCTGGGGACGTGGCAGGGAATCTATCTTTGCGAACACCGCAATCACGGCGGCCAACGGTCGCTGGTGCTGACTCTGCAAGGAGCGTCGCCGTCCTGATATGATCCCGCGGCCACTACCCCGAAAGCGTGAGTCTTGAAGCCGCGCTTGTGTTGTTTGGTAGCTGAATTCGCAAGAATTCAGGTTGAGAATCGAGCCGCAATCGTCTGAATTCTTGCGAATTCCGCTACCTCCGCGAAAACAACGCAACTTCACAACTTACGCTTCGGGTTAGTGTTTGCTTAGACACCCGACCACACACCCGACTGGGAAACCCGACCACATGGCCTCCACTTCGTTCCCGCTCACTTGGGATCTGACGTCGCTCGCACCGGTTCCGACAACCGCCGAGTTCCGTCAGCAACTCGATCAATTCAAGGCTCGGCTGGCTGACTTCGCCGCCTCGACCAACTCGCTCCCCGCGGTGGATGCGTCCCCGGACAGCGCGGCGCGATGGGTTGGCCTGATCACCGAATACGAACTGTTGGACTCGCGCGCCACCGACCTGAAGGCGTTGATCGAGTGCTATGCCGCGGGGGATGCCGAGAACAAGTTTTACCAGCAGTTGCAGGCGGAACTCTCGACGTTGACTCCGCTGCGCGAGCAGATCGCGACGAATCTGGAGTTCGCCTTCAAAGACGCGTCGGACGAAGGATTCGCGTCACTCATCGCCGCCGCACCGGAGCTGACGCGCAACGAGTATTTCCTGACCACTCGTCGCCGGAATGCCGCGCTGCGGTTGCCGAAATCTCAGGAACTGCTGGCCTCCGACCTGGCGGTCGATGGCCTGCACGCGTGGGGTCGAATGTTTGATCGGCTGTCCGGATCGCTGAAGGTGACGGTCCAGGAAAAGGGGAAGCTGGTCACGCGATCACCCGGACAGGTGCAGTTCGATTCCGCTCAGCGCCAGGTGCGAGAAAACAATTTCTTCGCGGCCGATGCGGCCTGGGCCACGATCGCCGACACCTGTGCCGATGCCATCAACCACATCGCCGGAACGCGGCTGACAACCTACCGCCACGTGAAACTGCGCGATCACCTGGAAGTGCCGCTGCGGCATAACCGCATGACGCGCGAGACGCTTGATGCGATGTGGTCCACGATCACCGCCAGCAAGGGGGTGCTCAAGGAGTACCTGGCGAAGAAGGCACAGCTTCTGGGTGTCGA
>JANMLE010000932.1:0-1521 GCA_031372385.1 Planctomycetota bacterium
GAATTACGATGTGTCGCGCCGGCGCCTGCGTGCGATGTTTGGGATCGGATCGCGGAGAGATCATGAGCGGACTGCGGTCGATTGAGGCGATGTTCGAGGCGCGCCGGCCTGGGCACAGTCTGCCGCAGGCGCTCTATATTGATCCAGCGACCTACGCGTTCGACCTCAAGGCGATCTTCGCCCGGACATGGCTGATGGCCGGGTTTGAAGTCGAGCTTCCCAAGTCCGGGACCCACATGGCCCTGACCGTCGGCCCCTGGCCGGTGGTGTTGACCCGCGACCGGTCCGGCAAGCTTCACGCCTTCCACAACACCTGTCGCCATCGGGGCGCGCAGATCTGTCCGGACGGCAAGGGCGCCTCGGCTCGGCTGGTCTGTCCGTATCACCGCTGGACCTATGAGTTGTCCGGTGAGTTGGTTCACGCCGGCCGGATGCCGGAGGACTTTGCGCAGGTTGTCGCGATATTTGTCGGTGGCTTCGGCGAAGGCATCGGCCGAGCGCGGCTGCGACATCGTCTCGATGGGAAAGTATTTCGCGCGGGTGTGATCGGACTCGCGCACCAGCCGCTGAACAAATCGCTCCAGTTCGAGCACCTGGCGATGTTGCCGCTCGGCGGCGTCCGGCTTGTGGTCGGCCGGACGGGCGGGTGACGCGACCGACGTTGTCCGCGAACCGGACACGCCGATCGCCTTGAGGACTTGTGCCGCGGCCTGGCTGCCGAACGGTTCGACCGGCTGGTTGGGCTTCGCGGGATTCGAAAGCAGCGTCCGTTCCTGGAAGCCACCGGGCACCAGTTGATTGATCCGCTGGAATTCCCCTTTGACCGAATCAAACGTCGGAGTCGCAATCCGACCGGCCGCGGCGCCGCCACGCCGTCCCGGCTGCACGGGAGGTGGTCCGTCGACACGCGGTGAAGTGCTGTACTCGACGATCAATGATCGCGGGGCGACCATCGCTCCGATCTCAGCGTCGCCGAATTCGCGCGTCAGCGCCCAGACGTGCCGGTAGATCGGTTCGTCCCACGGTCGCAGCCGCGCATCGAAGTACCCGCTGACCAGACAGCCTTTCAATCGCGTGTCGACCGCCGCCGAATAGAGGGCGATCAAGCCCCCCTCGCCGTAACCGGCGACGGCGACCTTCGCGCTCTGGCCATGCCGGGCTTCGATCCAGTCGGCCGCGGCCAAGACCTTCTGCACTTCGAATCCAATGATGTGCCGGCCCATGTGGTAAGCCTGCCGCCAGATCCATTCCCGATGTGGCTGATTGGTGAAGGCGACCTTGTCGTTGCCCGACCAGCGATCGGTCCGGTCGATCAGCACGGGGATCAGCACCTGCACCCGGGCCGAAACGAGATCCCAGACAAACTTCTGAAACGGGTTGAGCACCAAGTCCTCGGGCGTCTGACCGGCATCGGGCAGGACGATGACATGCGCGACGGGGGACTGGATCGGTTCGATCAGCAACCCTTCGGCCGTCACGCCATCCAGCACGGTCCAGCGCACGCGGAAGACCCGGCCGTTG
>JANMLE010000933.1:0-1030 GCA_031372385.1 Planctomycetota bacterium
TGCGCCAGAACTCGGGCAACGGCCGGCCGCTCAGTCCATAGTCGATGATGAACTTGGTCCCCGCGGGAGGCAGCAGCCCGAGCAGCGTAGAGATCGTCACCGAGACCAAGATCGCAATCACCGCCGCGCGAAACGGCACGAGCAGTCGCAGGAACTCCCCGACAAGCTGCCACGACGAACGGACGCGATCTTTGGGAAGCCGCGCATTGCCGCTGCCATGCATCGAGCCGCCGCCCGCCAGTTCCCTGCGGCGCAGCTTCCCGCGATACAGTTCAAACCGCGACCGGCTCGACCCCGACTGCGAACCACCGGCCGGTGCCGCATTCGTGGACGGGGCTGGTTTCCCCGCTGATTCCCCTGAGTGTGTGTGCATGCCGCATTCTAGGGCGACACGGCGATTGCGCGAAACCACACCGGCCCGAACCGAGAGGGAAAGATCAGTTTCGAGTAAGCCGATCGAATAGACACGACGGTCACCTCGCAGGCCGGCCGTTGGCCGTTTCGAAAACTGGGCTCTCCGCCATTCCTGTTGAGCAACACCCGTGAGCGGCAGGGCGCTAGCCGCCGGTCTGCTGGAAATCACCGGCGGCTAGCGCCTTGCCGCTCACCTCATACAACTTTCAACAGGACTGGCGGAGCGCCGAAAACTGTTTGCACGGGTGGTTCGCGCGGTCCACAGGCCGTAGACTGGCCAGCAACTTCAAGAGGAAGATGAACGCTTCCCCGCGGCATTGCGACGGGCCCGCAAGGTTGGTCGGCTGCGGGGTTCGAAATGGAGAGCAGAGGACCGATGACCACCACCGATTCCGGATCGCCAGAGGCCGCCGAACCGGCGTTGACGCCGATACGGAAGCCCCGCCCCAATCATCAGCGGACACGGCAGATTCTGCGATCAATGACGCCGCAGCAGAAACTCGCGGAAGTGTTCAAGTTGAATGAGTTGACGATCCGGCTCTTCCGAATCGGACTGCGCCGGCGGTTCCCCGATCTGGACGATGCCGCGTTCGAGAAGCTCTATCTGCAAATGCGG
>JANMLE010000997.1:0-2038 GCA_031372385.1 Planctomycetota bacterium
CTGTTTTGGCGGGGGAAAAAAGATGGCACCAACCGCGGGGAAATTATCACAGCACTTCAGGGCGTTTTCGACCCCGAGCACAAAAAAAGCGGTCGACAGCGCGTCGGCCAGCGCCGCATCCGGTGCGATCACGCTGACCGATACCATCGATTCGACCGGCCACCCGGTCCGCGGATCGAGAATGTGCCCGTAGCGTTTCCCTTCGTGACGGAACCACTGGACCGCGGTGCCACTGGTTCCCAACGCCTCGTCCTTCAGCAGCAACGTGGCGAACGGCTTGTCGGGCAGCAGCGGATTACGCAGCCCGACGGGCCAGCCATCCAACTCCGCATGGCGACCGTGCGCGAGCACGCTGCTGCGTCCCCCGTGAACCAGCCAGTCGCCGATTCCCCGCGCCAGCAGCACTTCGCCCGCCCGATCGACCGCGTGCCCCTTGCCGATTGCACCGAGGTTCAATTCGATCCCCGGCCGGTCAAAGCGGAGGCTCAACGTCGACTCGTCCCATTGAACGTGCTTCACGCCACAGCACGCCAGGGTTGTTGCAACTTCGTCGTCCGTCGGAATTCGTCCCGCCTGTCGACACCACCTCCACAGCGACACCAATGCTCCTGCTGCCGGATCAAAGGCACCGGCGGTTTGTTCGCTGATCTCACGCGCCCGTTTGAGGAGTGAGAACAATTCCGCATCGACGGGGACGGGCTCCTCTGCCGCAGTTCGATTGACGATCGATAACTGAGTGTCTTGGCGATAGACGCTCATCAACTGTTCAAGCTGATGGACCAAGTCGAGTGCTTCAGACGCCGCTTCCACTTGCACAGACGGGCCGGTGGGATTGAGCATGACATCAAAGTCGCACGCCATCGCGACTGTTCGCAACATCACCGTCGGACCGCGGCCGGGAACGTGCGTCGCATCGACTTCGTCTGCCACCCGCTGGCCGGCACGCTCCAACTCCGAGCGGACGGCGCGGCCACTCAAAAAATCGCGGCGGTTGGGTGGCGAAGGATCCGGCATGATTGATCCCCGGAGAATGGCCGCACGCAACCGTTGGTCGGGTCGCTTGGACCACGGAGGGGTGGCGACAACAGATGCTCTATGCGGCGAGAAAAGACCGATGCGCGACGTAGCTGAATTCGCAAGAATTCAGTGGACAGGCTGAATTCTTGCGAATTCAGCTACGTCAATTTCCGCCGCGAGAGGTATAGCACAATCGGCCGAGTCACAGCATTCACGGTCGGAACCGCAGGCGACGATCGGTCGGGATCGAGGGCATTGCCAGCCGCGGGAAAGGCGTGGATCCGGCGTTCTCTGCATGCGGCATCCGCATGCTGCGGCTGCCATTCGGGGGCCGTGATTCGCAGCACAGGCACGTCCCTTTCGCGACCGCACCGTCGAAGAGAGTTCCCGTCGAGTCTTGACGCGGGGCGGTCGATCAAGATACACCAATGCGTTGTGGCGGACGCGGAAGTTGTCCGGCTGTGTCAGCGAAGCCAGTTTCCACGGCGTCTGTGAGGAAAGTCAACATGCTCAGTATCTTCGGTCGGCAGTCTTCAGGGCCGCGCGGTTTCTGTGATGGAGTCTCCCGGCGCGACTTCCTCACGATTGGTGGTATGGCCTTGGGTGGGGTCAGTCTGGCCGGGGTCTTGCGGGCCGCGCCGACGCAGGGGTTGTCGCACAAGGCGATCATCAACATCTATCTTCCGGGCGGGCCGCCGCACATCGACATGTGGGATCCGAAGCCGAACGCCCCCAGTGAAGTGCGCGGCGAATTCCAGACGATCCAGACGAACGTCCCCGGAATCGAAATCAGCGAAATGTTTCCACGCATGGCCCAGATGATGGACAAGTTTGTCCTCGTCCGGTCGCTCGCCGATTCCGATGGCGGTCATGACGCGTACCAATGCATGACGGGCCGCCATAAGGGGGGACGAACTCCACCTGGTGGATGGCCGCAGGGTGGAGCCTGGGTGTCGCACGCATTGGGACAAGCGAACCCGGCCATTCCCGCCAACGTGGCGTTGATGTACCAGACGGGCAA
>JANMLE010000999.1:0-17104 GCA_031372385.1 Planctomycetota bacterium
CGTCACGCTCGATCTGACGGGGCTTCCTCCCACGCCCGAAGAGGTCGACGCGTTCCTGAAGGATGACTCACCGCAAGCCTACGAAACAGTCGTCAACCGGCTGCTCGATTCGCCGCATTACGGCGAGCGCTGGGCGCGGCACTGGCTCGACGTGGTGCGCTATGCCGAGACCACCGCCAACGATGCCAATGCCGTGATGCGCTTCGCCTGGCGGTATCGCAACTATGTCATCGATGCCTTCAACCGCGATCTGCCGTACGACCAGTTCCTTGTCGAACAACTGGCCGGAGACCTGCTGCCTCCCGCCGCTGATCCCGCCGAACGCGCCCGCCAGATCATCGCCACCGGGTATCTGATGATCGGCCCGAAGGCGCTGGCCGAGACCGACAAGGAGCAATCGCGGATCGACATCGTCGACGACCAGATCGACGTCACCAGCCGGGCGTTTCTCGGTCTGACCGTCGCCTGCGCCCGCTGCCACGATCACAAGTTCGATGCGATCCGCACGACGGACTATTACGGCCTGGCGGGGATCTTTCGCAGCACCGAACCGTTCATGGACGAGGCCCGCAATGCGTCGATGTGGTGGGAATTCCCGCTGCCCGACGCGCCAGGTGCCTCGGCCGACACGCCGTTCCTGGTGATGGCCCCCAAGGAAACCATGCCGCGCGATCTGCGGGTCCACCTGCGCGGCAACCGCTTCACGCTGGGTGACATCGCGCCGCGCGGCTTCGTCCAGATCATCGCGGCGCAGCGTCCGGCGATTCGCGGTGGCAGCGGCCGGTTGGAACTGGCGCGCTGGATCGCCAGCCCCCGGAATCCGCTCACCGCGCGGGTCATCGTGAATCGACTCTGGCAGCATCACTTCGGCCGCGGTCTGGTGGCGACGAGTGACAACTTCGGCACGCGCGGCGAACGTCCGTCGCATCCCGAGTTGCTCGACACTCTGGCCGATGACCTGATGCAGCACGGCTGGTCGATCAAGCATCTGCAACGTCGCATCGTCCTCTCAAACACGTATCAACAGGCGGGTCGCGAAACCATCGGCATGAACGCGACCGCGGTGGAAGATCACCGGCAACTGCTGCGCGCGGCCGATCAACTCGATCCGGAAAACCACTGGCTATCCCACTTCCCGCGCCGACGACTGAGTGCCGAAGAGTTGCGCGATGCGGTGCTGGCGGTCAGCGGACAACTCGACCGTGTGGCGGGAACATCCGAATCGTCCGACATCCTCTGGAAGGAGGCCGAGGTCCAGGATGCCAAACGCGGGTTCGCCCCAAACCGCATGGCATCCGAGCATCCGTTCTACACCGACTTCCGCAAACGCAGCATCTACCTGCCCGTCGTGCGCAACATGCAACCGGATGTGCTCGCCCTGTTCGACGTCGCCGATCCCAACGCGGTCACCACCTCGCGCAACGACACCACCGTCCCGTCCCAATCGCTGTTCCTACTGAACAGTCGCTTCCTGCGCGAGCAATCCAAGTCGTTCGCCGAACGCCTGCAAGCCGGAGCCCCCGCCTCCGACGACGACCGCATTCATCGCGCACACCAACTCGCCTTCAGCCGTCCAGCCACCGAAGCCGAACTGGCCGAAGCGAAACAGTTCCTGCAAGCCGTGCAACAACAGTCCAACAACCCCCTCGCCGCCTGGCAGAGCTACTGCCAAACCCTGCTGTGCCAGAACGAGTTCCTGTATTGAAGCGCAGACGGAGGATTGATGTGGAGTGCGGCAATTCATTGCCGCTTTCCTTTCACCGGACAAGTAAAGAACAAACCCACAACGCCGACCTGACCGTGGACGTCCTGGTTTTAGCCCAGAGGGCGGCAGATCGTAGCCCACGGCGCGAGCCGTGGGTTGAATCGAGAAGATGCCGCTTCAGCCCGGAGGGCGATACTTCGAAAATCTTTCAGCTTCCCGTGATGTGTCGCCCTCCGGGCTGATTGGAGACTAATGCCGATCTCCCACGGCTTGCGCCGTGGGCTATCATCTGCCGCCCTCCGGGCTGAAGAGCTGTCATCAGACCTCGGCGACGAAGCGGCCAAGTTTGAGTTGAAGATGTAACCACGAATCTCACGAATACCACGAATCAAGAAATGACATCCAATCAGAGGCGGGAATGCGGACCGCCGAGCAACCGACGCAATACTGGCCATGACTTCTCTCCTGTCTTCAGATTCGTGTCATTCGTGAGATTCGTGGTTGCCTTCCAGGTTTCCCTCTTCGTCGTTTCCGTTCCTACTTCCTGTCCCTGATCCGCCGCACTCGAAGATCCCCAACCAGGAAGCCGTCATGTCCAACTCTCCCTCGCTGACGCTTCGGGTTACTGATCCGACCCTCTCCATGTTGCTCTCGCGCCGAGACCTATTGCTCACTAGTGCCTGCGGGTTCGGACAGCTCGCGCTGCTCGGCTTGTGCGGCGAGGAATCTCGCGCTGCGGCGGGCATTGACGGCACGAATCCGCTCGCCGGCAAGCCATCCCACTTCGCGCCGCGCGCCCGCCGGGTCATCTTCCTGTTCATGCACGGCGGCGTGTCGCATGTCGATTCGTTCGACCACAAGCCGAAACTCGCCGAGATGAATGGCAAGCCGCTGCCGATTCCGAAGCCGAAGTTCGAGTTCGCGCCGACCGGCAACCTGCTGGCGTCGCCGTGGAAGTTTTCGAAGCACGGACAGAGCGGCATCGAAGTCAGCGAACTGTTTCCCCAGATTGGCAGCGTCATTGATGACATCTGCGTGATCCGGTCGATGAACGGCGGAGACCAGGTGTCGCACGGTCCCGCCTTGTTGAACCTGAACACCGGCAGTGGCGTGTTCGCCCGCCCCAGCCTCGGCGCGTGGACGCTGTACGGACTCGGCACCGAGAACCAGAACCTCCCCGGCTTCATCAGCCTCAGTCCGTCCGTCTATCACGGTGGCGCGCAGAACTACGGCTCGGCGTTTCTGCCCGCCAGTTTCCAGGGGACGCGCATTGGCGACGGCAGCACACCGTTCCAACAGGCGAAGCTGTCAAACCTGACCCCCGGCGACGATCCCGCCATCCAGCGCCTGCAACTCGATCTGCTCGCCCGGCGCAATCGCGAGCACGAGGCGCAGACCGGCGCGGACCAGCGGTTGGAAGCGCGCATTGCGGCCTTCGAGATGGCGTTTCGGATGCAGGCCGAGGCACCGCGCGTCATGGACCTGGCGCGAGAATCGGACGCGACCCAAAAGCTGTACGGCGTCGGTGTCGAACCGACCGACGAATACGGCCGCCAATGCCTGTTGGCCCGGCGCTGCATCGAAGCGGGCGTCCGGTTCGTCCAGGTCAACTTCAGTTACCCCCGCAACTATTGGGACGCCCATTCCGACCTCCGCAACAATCACTCGACGAACGCGAAGAAGGTCGACCAGCCGATCGCGGCTCTGCTGATGGATCTGAAATCGCGAGGGCTGCTGGACGACACGCTGGTCGTCTTCGGCACCGAATTCGGACGAACCCCGGCCGCGCAGGGGACCGACGGCCGCGACCATCACCCGCACGCCTTCTCGATGTGGCTGGCCGGCGGCGGCGTCCGCGGAGGTCTGACGCACGGTGCCACGGACGACTTCGGCTATTACGTGGCGGAAAACAAAGTCACGATCCCCGACCTCCACGCGACAATCCTGCACCTGCTCGGCTTCGACCACACCCGCCTCACGTATCGCCACGCCGGCCGCGACTTCCGCCTGACCGACGTCCACGGCGAGGTCGTCGAGTCGATCATTCGATAAGGCGAGCGGCAAGAAATGGTTTCCCCGCCACTGGGATTGTTCCGGTGACTCGACGGCTCTTGCACTACTGGATTTGCTGCGGTCCGCGAGTAGTGCAAAAGCCGTTGAACCACCGAGGTGAACTCGGTGGCGGGGTATGTATGGAGTTGCCGCTCGCCTAATGGGAATTGCGTCGACCCCACGGAAGAGATGCATCGGCGGGAAAAACGGATAGTATTCGCTCTCGGCCATTCCTGTTGAAAGTTGTGCGACGTGAGCGGCAAGGCGCTAGCCGCCGGTGTGTTGGAGTTGAGTTTCCAACCAAACAACCAGCGGCTAGCGCCTTGCCGCTCACGGGTGTTGTTCGACAGGAATCGCGGAGAGCCATCGTATTCAGCACCAACCATCCCCCCTGTTACGGAGTCCCCTCATGTGCTGCTTCTCCAAACACGTTGAATTGGTGACCGACACCGACATCTTCGCCCGCGCGGCGAAGAATGGCCGGCAGTTCCTCGTTTATGCCATGCGGTTCAAGGCGGGTGAGGATCTGTCGATGATCCTGCCGCTGCCGGTGCCGAAGAACTCGCAGGAAGACGCCGTCAAGTTCATCAACCTGGAGAAGTACCCGACGTTCTTCGACGAACTGCTCGCGGGCTTCCCGGTTCCCAAGCCACTCGGTGCCGCCATCGGGCTCCGTCCGCCCTACGCGGCGAGCGGCCCGAAACTGGCCGTGGTCGAAGTCGGCAGTTTCGTCGCCTCGTTCGTCCCATCCGTCGCGGACTTCTCGCGGCTGGATGAGAGGTTCCGTCTGCCCACCGACGTCTGGGACAAGCTGCCCCAGTACAAGGACGCCGGTTTCGCCGTCTTCCAGCTCAAGAAGGGAAACATGAAGGTGCATCCGATGGCCTTCGAATTCCCCCGCGCCGACCCGACCAAGCTGTTCTTCCCGACTGTGCATATCCACGACGGCGAGGTCCACGCCAAGGCGTCATTCGATCACATGCTCTTCTGCCAGACGACCACCACCAACGCCCCGATGGACTGGGAGGAATCCCCCCAACCCGCCGAGCTGTTCATGAAGAACCTCGACAAGTCCCAGGGCCTCGTCGACCCCAAGGGACACTGCTACCGCAAGATCATGAAGGGGATGCTCGACAACAAGGATCTGTTGGTGTGAAGCCGTTGGTCCGGGGTAGACGAGCCTCCCCCTCACCCTCGCCGCCGGGAGTTGCTTGATCCGCGGCTTCGGTGGTTGTAAGCGAGTAAGCTTCAGAAGAGTTGTTCGACATCACGTGCGCCGTGCAGAACGCGGACGATGCTGACTTCGTCGTTCTGAACGCTGTAGTAGATGACATAGGGCCGAACGGGAAAGCTGCGGAGCCCCGGTTGCAAATCGTCGCAGGCTTCACCGAGAAGGGGCTGGCGACCGAGCATTTCGAACCGGTCGCGGATGCGGTAGACCATTCGGGTGGCTGCCACCGGATTGTCATGGGCGATGTAGTCCCAGATTCCGTCGAGGTCATCGCGCGCCGGAGCCGTGACGCGGACCTTCATGGGGTGACGCTCCGCCGGGCAGCCAGACGCTCCTGGCCGCGGGCGACGATGTCATCGAAGAAGCTATTCAGTTCGCCTTCACCGTCCAGCGTCACGACATCGCCTCGTTCCAAGGCGGCCAGCCCGAGATCGAGTTCCCGCCGCAACTCTTCGCGCTGACGTTCGCGGTCGCGCAACAGTCGCACGCCCGCCACCAGCGCCTCGTCGGCCGACGAATACTTGCCGTTCGCCACTTCCGCTTGCAGAAACTGTTGGAGATCGGGGGGCAACATCATCGGCACGATTGGACTCCTGTGAGCAAAGGGAACCGCAACAGCCTAGCCCGCGTGACAACCTGCGGTCAAAGGCAACTGCGGCTGCGATGCGATCCACTTTTGCTGGTCGCTCAAAGCCGCCGCCATTGGCACCCGCGCGCTGGTCATGTTGATGCGATGGGAGCGAGGTATGGTCCGCATCCCAACCAGCGGTCAAACTCCGAGTCATCGGCATCGGACCAAGCTCCGGCGGATTCCAGAATCGCCGCTTGAGCCTGGCCGATCGTTGGCGGAGGTTCGACCAGTTCCAGGCTGATCCGAACTTTGGCACCATCGGGGAGACTCGTGTCCCGCTCCAATTCGATCATCCGACCATGAACCGTGCCGGTGAGTGCGGATTGCATCGTGATCAACTCCCTGACTGATTCGCATTCGACAGGTGGAAACGGGGGCAACAGTTGTTCCGCTGTGCTCTCGTCTGCTCCTGTTTCGGTCGCCAAGTATGTCAGCCAAGGATAGCCGATGGAAGCGGTCTTCATTGCCAGCGGTACTCACGGCCTTGAATCCGCGAGCAACGTCGCCGGCATCCACGAAACCGATGAGGCGAGCTGGCCAGCAGTTGTGATGACGTTGACGACCACACCCGCCTCACCTACCGACACGCCGGCCGCGACTTCCGCCTGACCGACGTCCACGGCGAGGTCGTCGAGTCGATCATTCGATGATTGGGAAAACGCGGGATCTGTCCAGTGATCATCGTGGAAAGCGAGCGGCAAGGAGAGTGAATTGCGTTGGTACCAGACCGGGGCATCGCGAAGCCGCTCCAGTCCCGGCCACCCCACCGCTCCAAAACTTGTCAGCGGGGTGTGAACGAGTACCCCTTGAGCATCAATTGTCCGATTTATGAATGTCTCCAGAACCAGTGCCCAAGGCAGCGGCCTCGCCCCGCAGTTTTCTGCTGTTTTCAGCATCCCCCAATCGCTCATGGCAGTCTGCCAGCGCACGACGTTGTCGAATTCGCACGGCCAATGGCGCATGGGAGGGAGTGAGCTGGAGGCTGCGTTCCAGATAAGGTTTTGCGGCCTGAGGATCATTTTGTGACAGGAGCAGCTTCCCGAATCTGTACTGTGCCCAGGCATCGTCGGGATCTAACTCGACTGCCCGCCGAAGAGTCTTCATGGCGTCCGCGGTATGACCGAACTTCTCCTGCAACCGACCAAGTTGACACAAGATCCAGACATTATCCGGATTCAGTGCGACGGCTTCCCTGGCAAGCGGATAGGCCTCCTCGTTCTTACCGGCCCAACTGAGAACCTGCGCGAGGTTATGCAGCGCCATTGCCTGGTCGGCCGGTGCCAACTGTGAACTCAATTTCTCTGTGAGGCGTTCGGTGGCGTCTGTCAGGCGAGCCTCGGAGAGCGCTGGAAGATGTCCCAGCTTTTCCATGGTGCGAACCAACTCTCGGGCAAGCTGGGCGTGCAGTTCGGGGCGGGGATGCACGTGATCGAGAAACGTCTCGCTGCCGGGGATTCCATGTCCGTTCAATGCCCGACTGGCGTCTTCGACGATTGCCGGAAAATCGATCACGGGACGGTTCAGACGGGCACCGACCTCTCGCATTGCCTCGACGATTGGCGTGATTGCCCGCAGAGGACAAACATCCTCGTCGAGCGCTGCCTGAAAAGCGATTCGAGCCTTGTCGACGGATTGAGACCCGAGTAGCGCTTCACCCGCATGGAACTGAGCATCAGCAAATGAGGCATCCGCCGCCGTCACCTCGGCGGCAAGTTCGACGGCATCCTGCCATCGCTGCTCTTGCAGCGCCTTGCGAAGTTGAGAAAGTTTGGAGGAGAAGACAACGTCAATCTTCGGCGCGGACCGCGAACGCTCGCTCTTGAACGGACTGAATCGCAGATTGGATGCGGGGATGATGAAGATCGTCTGATGGTGCGCCAAGTTGTCAATCGCAATCAGACTGTCCCGGTATTGCTCGACAACCTGTTGGCGCAACTCAAGGCTCCGGTGGTAGGTCTCCGGGCCGACGGTGTTATCCAGGATCGCGTTGACTTCCGCTGGAAACCGCTGGTCTCGGGTCGGCCTCCGGGCGATCGCCCGATGAATTACCGTCGCCACGCGCAACGGACCAATCAGTCGTACTCCGTTTGCGATCCATGGTGACTTGACGGGAACCTCACGGAAGGTGCGTTCTTCCAGAAACTCATTCTCGCCCGCATAAACAATCACAAGGTCGGGATCATAGTTACGGAGTTCCTTCATCAATCCCGCCATGCGGTAACTGGCATACGAGATGCCACCGCAGTTGATGACCTGCCAGTCTCGCTCAGGGGCCAGTTCGCCGAGCAACGTCCGCAACATCGCAGAGTAGGATAAGCGATCGTCGTAGGGATGCCCGAAGGTGGTCGAGCCGCCAAGACAAAAAACCCGGAACTCGTTGGGCGATTTGCGGGAGGGAAATCGTTGCAGATTGAAGTACGTCCGTTTGGCATCGTTCGTACGAAACTCATCGCCGTCCCGCACAAACAGTGAGACACCCGGCGTCAATCCCAGGGTCGGATCATACGAATGGAGGTAGGCGGGCACTCCAATGATCGCCAGCAAGCCCTCGACAACGGCGAAACACCCCACCACTGCCACACCGCTAAAAACCAGTTTCTTGCTCCGAGACAACGGTCGTGACCTGCGACCCACGCCGGTTGCCGACGAAACCGGTCTCTCGGCCGGCAATTGAGGTGGCACACTCATACCGCAATCTCCTTGTCGATCCTCAGGAATCTCAGCCGGAGGCTATCCCATCTGCAATTCCGATTCATTTCTCCGCGCCAAGTCGCCGCAGGATTTCTCGCTGGCGACGGCTCTCCGCGTGGTTGCCAAAAAGTTCCAAGGCATCGGCCAGCCAACTGCGCAATTGAGTCAGCGTTGGGTTGAGTTCCAGACCACGCTCGGCCGACCGGATGCCGGCTTCAAACCGCTGCAGCCGACCGAGCATGTGCGCCTGCCGACCGTGAAGTTCCGCCTGCCACGGATTGATCGCGAACAGTCGGTCCAGGTATTTGACGCCATCGTCATCTTCACCGTTTTCGTGGCAGAGGACCGCCAGCCGCCGCAACACCATTTCGTGGCGCGGCTGCTGTTCGAGCACCTGCGTCCAATATCGTTTGGCCTCGTCATTTCGTCCCAGGATCTTGGCCACCGCTCCCAACGCCTCGATGACGTCGACATCATCGGCTGCCGCTTTGAGGACCGGCAGCAACAGCTCCTGCGCTTCGCCGGCGAGAAACGGGTTCTTCTCCCTTTCGGCCAGTAGGACCAACAGCAGGCCCCGCGCCCGGCGCGTTTCCAGCGGTGGCAGACGCCGTTCCGCACCGTCGAACAGCACCAGCGCCCCGGCCGAATCGGCGGCACCCTTTTCCATCCGCGGACGCCGCAAGATGCGATGATCGGTTTGCGACGTATGCGGAACGTCGCTGGCGGGCAGACGCGGTGCATGACAATCGATGCACGAGTCGGGGGCGGGTTGCTCCTGCCGTTCAGCCAACGGCAGAGAACACTCGCGACTGGTCTGGCTCTGGCTCTGGCCGTGGCCGTGGCATTTGAGACACTTGGCGTTGTAGAAGTCCCGTCGCTCACTTTCCCGCGGGGCGCGGTGCGGATCGTGACAGGACGTGCAGCCGAACCTGCCTTCGCTTTTTTGAAAACACTGGCTCGCGCGCATCTGTTCGACATGGCTGACGGCCTGCGTCATGCCGTCGGAGCCGATCCGCGTCCCTTGAACGAACACCGTCCAGACGTCGCTCAAGTCCTGTCCTGGACGAAAATCAAAGTCGGTGCGGCCATAGCGCAGGATCCGCTCCACTCCCTGGAGATGGCATTGATTGCAGACGCTTTCTCGCTTCCCGGCGTCGAGGCGGGCCGGATTGACGATCGGATCTTTCCCGTCAAAGTCGCCGGGCGATTCGTACCGTGCCACATGCTGCTTTCCCGGCCCGTGACAGCGCTCGCAACTGATGGCCCCCTCCAGCAACGGAGCCCGTTGAAACGAGTCTCTTGCGCCGCGCACAAACGCCATTCGCCCGGTATGGCAGTTGATACAGCCGTCCACGATCCGGCGTTCAAAACGCGAATGATGATTTCCGGTGTAACCGGGCGAAAGATCCCAGCGGCTGTGTCCCGAATACCAGCCGATGGGCGACTGAAACAACAGGCCATCGCGGTTGATGATGTACGACCGTCCGCGTTTCCCCGACCCGATCTCGAAGTCGATCGGTACGCCCTGATCGAAGGTGATCTGGTCATCGGCATCGGTCATCGATTCGTGGTGGAACACGGAGTCCCCCGTCTTGACGACCCGGTAGTGACGAGCCCCCGGCGTGGAAAATGACGTGTTCACTTCGTAGTCCTCTAACCGCGATGCGTCGGATATTGCCGCCGACGCGTGCGCCATCGGATGCGTCTGGTAGGCGTGGGAAATATCGGCATGGCACTTCGCGCACGCTTCGCTGCCGACGTAATCCTCCGGCGGCAGCGGAGGCTTCGTCAGGATCTCGGACGCCGTGTTCGTGACTCGTCGCGATTTGGGCGGAATGTCTGGAGGTCGTTGAGACGAAAAAGACCAGACGAGCAGCACCACGACCGCCACCGCCAGAAGCCCGCCGACAACGATCAACGAGGGAGCGATCGCTCCGCGGGTTCGCGGCCACGCGAATGTGCTGTCCCGGCGGCATCGCCTCATTTTCCAGGTTCCATCAGGACCAGGGAACGATCCGGTTCGATGTTGTCGACCTGTTGTGAGATTCCACTGGGCCAGCGGATCTCGATCGAGCAGTTGGCGTTGGACTCACCCAGTCCAAACACGAGCACGGGCTGATGGCTGGCACAATAGCTGGTGCCGCCCGTCAGTTGCTGAACCAGCATCGACTGGCCTTGTCGCAACGTGACCTGTGAACCGACTCCGCGGCGATTACTGCTGCGGCCGATCAAGCGGACTTTGAGCCAGTGCCCGCGTTGCGAGTCATTTCGAAGCAGCCATGTCGGCGCATTCTGATGAACGACGGCCAGATCGAGATCACCGTCGTCGTCGAAATCGCAACTCGCGACCGCCCGGCCGATGCGTTGCTCCCGAAAAGGCTGTCCCGCCTTCTGACTGCATTCCTCCCACTTGGTCCCCGTGTAAGTGAACAGTTGTGGCGGCATCTCGAATAACTCGCCCTTGTCACGCCAATCATCAATGTGACCATTGGTGACGAACAGATCTTCGTGCCCGTCCTGATTGAAGTCGGCCATCACCGTGCCGAAGCCCAGATATTTGAGAGTCGGCTGATGAAGTCCGGTCGTCCGAGTCGAGTCGTGGAAACCGGCCGGACCCAGATTCTGGTACAGCGTGTTGGAGTCGTCCGTGAAGTGCGTGACGTACAGATCGAGGAAGCCGTTGCGGTCGTAGTCACCCACCGCCACGCCCATGCTGGCCTGATAGTGTCCCAGACCGTTCATGGCGCAACCCAACGCCGCGGCGGATTCCTGGAAGCGGCCCTGACCCTGATTGATGAACAGGAAGTTGGCCGTGGTGTCGTTGGCGACATAAACATCAACTCGCCCGTCGCCATTCAAATCGGCAATGACCACTCCCAGCGATTTGCTGTTCTCCTCGTCGCCATCCAAGCCCCATTCGTGTGCCACACGGCGAAACGTTCCATCGCCTTGATTGAGAAAAACCTCGTTGGGCTCCGCAGCCAGATCATTCGGATGGCAAATGCCCGGACTGCCGTCCTTTTTGGGACAGGGGAGCGGGTGGAACCGGTCGTACTTGAGATAGTTGCACACAAACAAGTCCAGGTCACCGTCATGGTCCAAGTCACCCCAAGCGGCGCTGGTACTCCAGCGGGGATCGTCGACGTCCGCAGCCTCGGTCACTTCCTGAAATGTGCCGTCTCCAAGGTTGTGGTAGAGGACGTTGTGGCCCACGTTGGTGACGTAGAGATCGTCGAAGCCATCGTTGTCATAATCACCGACGGCCGCACCGTTGCCGTAACCGCCGTCGGTGACGCCGGCCAGGTGGGAAACGTCACGGAATCTGCCGTCACCCATGTTCCTGTACAGGCAATCGGGCAGCAGCGTCTCGTCGGGTTTGGGTGTCGGATTGCCCGCCTGAACAAGATACAGATCCCACGATCCATCGCCATCGTAATCCAGCCAGCCGGCGCCGCCTCCGATCGACTCGACCATCAGCGCCTTGCCCGTCGCGCCGTTGTCATACTGAAATTGCACGCCAACTTCGGTGCTGACGTCAATGAACAGGGGGCAGGCGAGAGGCGATTTGCTGTGATCCGGTCGAACCCGCGGCGTCGCGCGGACGCTGCGAGGGATATCGCGGTGGGCGACTGGTGACTCGACAGCCGGGATCCCTTTTTCGCTGTTGGGCAGCGGAACGCCACCGCAACCGACAGCCATCGCAGCGAGCAGACAGACGATGACCGCAGCAGACCATTCTGGCGGCGAGACAAAAATGAATTGATGCCGCGACACGGGAGCACACCTGCAACAAGAAAAAAACCTCAGCAGGGTGGTCACCACCCTGCTGAGGCATCATGAGTCTCCACGCACAGTCCGACTCGACGAGGATTAGAAATCGCCGAGGATTTCACCCCGCGCCCGGGTCACCACACCACGCAACACGTTGATGTCGAGATTCTCGTTGATAAACTTGGTCGAACCATCCGACATCAAACCGTGAGCACCGCCAACATGCACGCTGCTCCAAGTTGTGCAGCGACTGTCGTCAGGTTGGTTGACTGCACGCGCGTCGTTGATTGAGGTATAGATTGGAGTACTCGAACCAATCGTCACAGCCCAGGCACCGGCCTTGTTGTCCTCGCCTGGGAAGCCTTTCCCTCGTCGCCAGTTGTGGTTTTCCGCCACGATCACGGTATTTGTCGTGCCGTCGGTGATATCACGGATCGCACAGCGAAAGGCCCCGCTATAAAAGAAGCAGCCTTCGTTTCCGGCAAACTCCGCATGGCCAGCTTCGCGGCTCCGATCAACCCAAGGCGAACCATTCGCGTTACCGCCGAACGCCCCGCAGTCCTTCCAGCCCGTCCAAGCCCAGCCCATATTCCCGTCGTAATCCGTCTTGGCCGCATTCCCGTCTCGCCCGTTGCCGTTGTCGTACCCAAACGACTGGCTGGTAATCGGTGGGGTGGGAGAGCTCGGACACATGAATCCGGGCATGGTGTACTGACAAATTGCTTTGCCGCCGACCACTTGGTTTGGAAATGTAAAGCGGTCACCACCGTTCCAACTCAGTTGGTTGTACAACGGCGCTTGATCGATGTACGGGAGGATCCGCGCCATCCAAGACGCCGTATTTCCTCCGCCCGCCTGCCAGTTCTCCGTGTTGATTGGGAACATCAAATACGTGTCATGGTAGTTGTGCAGAGCCAAGCCGAGTTGCTTCAGGTTGTTCTTGCACTGGGTGCGCCGAGCCGCCTCCCGCGCCTGTTGGACTGCTGGCAGCAACAACGCAATCAGGACGGCGATGATCGCAATCACCACCAACAACTCAATCAGGGTAAACCCCTTCGTCACCACAGCTCTCAGACGTTGCCGAACCATTCTCGCGTTCATGTTTCATGCCTCCCGAAAAAATAAGAAAATCAAAACTTCTGACGAATGCAACAGCATCAACGCGGCCCGCGTCTAACTTCCCGGATTCGTGGTTTCTGTCAGAACTGCACGCAATGAAGTACTCGACCGATGACACAATTCTCATTACACATAGCCCGATCAGAGGGCGATGTCAACAACATTCTTGCTGCCCGCCGTGACTTCCGCCGTCTTCGGAGTCGTTGCCACTTCCGAATACTCCTTTGGAAATGGTGGTGCCGCCGGTGCGGGCGGTCCTCCACCGGGTGCTGCGGAATAACTCTCGGGAGCACCCGAAGAAGCACTCAGAGTCACTTTGTATTTGCCGGCGGCGGCACCTTTGCCACCGGTCGGCCCCATCAGTTCGTAGGCACCCTGCTCGTTGGTCTTGCCCGTGAAACCCGGCACCTTCGGGTCTTCCGGGTTGAACGTCACCATGACGTCTTTGAGCGGCTGTCCACCCTTGGTGACCTTGCCCGTGACCGACTCCAGTTTGTACGAGGGGGGCTTGACCGCGTCACCACCACAGCCCGCCAACACGAGCCCGAGACACGCGACACATCCAACAACCACTTCTCTGGACCACGTTCGCATCGGATTTCCCTTTCAAGTTGAAGTACACGAAGCATGCGTATTCTGATTCGTATCGCCAGCGGATTCATGCCGGATCAGCAATCAGAGTTTGTGTGAACAAAATTGGGGCGTGATGAGTGGGAAGGGAGTATTGTGATTCCCGTCAAAATTTTCAATGCACAGTGAATGGCGGTCGGTTTTTGGGATGCCGTCGCTAACTGGTCGTCGTTGGCCTGTTCCCCGATTCACCAAACAACACAATGCGTGGTACTCGCAATCGTTGCCAGGTTCAGTGTGCGAGATCCGGGGCCAGCCGTTCGCGAATCCCGTCCGCGACTTGGTGATCGCCACATTCTTCGGCATATTCACCCAGCCGCCCGAGCAATTCACCGGAGACTTCGCTGGCCTTGGGCAGTTCCAACAATTCGCGTTCAAACTTCTTACCTTTCGAGGCCAGTCGCACGGTGGTTTCGACTTCGTCCAATTTGCCAAGCCGCCGCAGAACGTCGGCGAGCTCGTGGCGGGATCGCCAGTCGTAGGCGTTTACCCGCAGCGCCTGACGGAAGGCCGCCTCCGCTTCTGCGAGTTCATTGCGTGCCGCATGAAACCAGCCGGAGGATCGCCAGAATCGGCTGTCCTGGTCGGCTCCCGCCGGCAGATCGGCCAGCAGTTCTGCAACCCGATCGGTGTCGCCCGCGATGATGCTTCTTTCCAAGTGGAATGCCACCACTTCCAAGTTCTTGGGAAACCGCTTCAAGTATTCGTCCATCAGCGACGAGTCACCTGCGAAGCCCTCGTTGGGCTCAAATATGTTCTTCGAGGGGCCGGTCGCGCCGGTGTAATACGCTTTCGCAACCAGGAATGGCTCGTGATTCGGATACTGCTTCAACCACCGGTCAGTGACAGACAGGCCATTGGAAAACTTGAGCACATTGGCCAGGAACACGTAGACATAGGCTTCAGGTGGTTCACGGCGAAGTTCGATGCTCTGGCGAATTTGTTGGACCAGTTTCCGGCGTTCCAGCGTCATCGAATAGAAGAAGATCAGCCGTTGATGTGGCGTGGCAATCCGGGGGTTGATCTTCAGAATCCGCTCGCAGGTGGACGCTGCGTCCAGCGGGCGGTTCAGTTTCCCAAACAGAAGTTCCACGCGTGCCAACAACGCTGGTACACATTTGGGATCGTTGTCCGATAGCCGTGCGAGGCATTCCGCAGTGCGTTCGAAGTCTTCCTGTTGTTGGGCGGCTTCCGCGAGAAAAAGCCACGCAAACCCGTTGGTGCCATCCCAAGCGAGCCAGCGTGTGGTCAGTTCTTCCAGCCGCTCCCAATCTTTTGAATCCGCCGCGGCTTGGCAGTCGGTCTTGAAAGCCTGCGTTCGGTAGTCGCTCCACCACCGGTACGACGGCCACGCCGCTCCGGCCAGCAGCAAGAGCACCGTCATCCCAACCCAAGTTCGACGACGAACGGCCAACAACATCATCAGCGAACTCTCCGCATTCCCACACCCGATGAAAGTCGGCAGTTTCCGTGGCGTGCCGATTGTACCTCGTGAGGTCGGATTCGACCGTTGGTCTGGCCCGTCAATTCGTAGTCACCCGACCGGCGCGGGGCGGCATTGCTGGTTGGCCGCGGATCGCTTGTCCGCGACCTCGTTTGATTATTCCACAACGACGACGGCTCGTTTCCACAGGGCTTCGGAGGCTGGCTGCTGCGGGGGGATCGAGTGGATCAGGTGGACGGGGATTCGTTTGCCGGCGAAGGGGGTCAGGTCGACGACCGCTTCGCGCCAGCCGTTGGTGCTGCCGGGGTCTTCAACGAGTTGTTCCAGCAGACGTTGATTGTCGGCGCGGATGGTCAGGGACCAGCGGTGGTTGGGGGTGTTGCCGAATCGCAGGCGCAGGGTTGTCTTCCGGCCGGTGGGGACGGTAATGACCTGCATCAGGCGGACTTCGTTGGTGAGATCCACTTTGGTGGACATCACCGAGGTTTCTCCGCGCACGTCGCCGGGGATCAGTTGGAACCTCGGGCCGTAATTCGTTTCGGGGTGCCAGCCGGGGAGGACCAGGGCGAGGTCGACGACTTGCATCGCGGGAAGGTCGGGGAGCCAACCACCGAAGATATTGTTCTTGAGGGGACCGGGGACGAGTGGTGACGATGCAGTCAGTTCGTACAGGTCGCGTTTGGTTTCTTTCCAGCCCTGGCCGGCCAGCGACCACCACTTGCCGGAGGCGAACAGGACCGGGCCGAGTTGGGCTTCGGGGCGTTCGAAGCCGTCGATCTGGGATTGGGCGACTTCACGGCCCGTGTTCAGATCCAGCCACAGCAGGTAAGCGCGCGACTTGCTCGGCGCGACGGTCACTCGTTGTGCGGCCACGATGAATCGATCGTCGGTTTGAAACGCTTCCAAGCGCGAGTCCATGACTCGCGACCACGCGACGTGCCCGTCGTCGAGGGACAGTGCGGAGAGGCCGGCGGTGGATTCGACGAGGACTCGTGCGCCGTGGTCGCCAACACCGTGAACACCGATGATGCCGCGCAGTTCGGGCAGCGTGCGGCTCCAGAGTTGGCGGCCGGTTTCCAGGTCCATGCAACTGACGGCGCGCACGCCGGGGACCGAGACCACGACGCGATCGCCGCGGATCACCGGCGCGGCGACGCGGAAATCTTCGGCCAGTTCGTCAACCGCTTTCGGCAGCCACAGGTGACGCCGCAGCCAGTGGATCTCGCCCGCTCCGTCGAAGCAGGCGGAGATCCCGCCGAGCGAACAGACCGCCAACCGGCCGGCGATCGTCAACTGTGTGGCGTAAGACCGGTCCGCGGAATCGCGCAGCCGGAACAATGGCTGGGACGACGTGGCGGCACCGGATTCGAAATCGAAGCGCGTCCCTTCGACTTGAACCTGGTCATCGTCGACTCGGGCGAGTGTCAGCGCGAACAGACTGCCGTTCCAGAAGACGGGGTCGGACACGACGTGCAGGTTGGGACGTTGTTTCCAGACAACCTGTCCATTGTCGGCATTCAAGCAGGCGAGCTCGGTGCCCCCCTTGCCCAAGCGGCGGACGAACAGGCGATCACCGGCGACGAGCGGCGGCATCGGTGTGAACGGCATGGCATGCGCCTCACCCTGTTCACTCCCGAGGGCTTGAGCCCATTGCTGCTGTCCGCCCGGCAGGGCGTAGGCGTTCACTTGCAGGCGGTTGCTGACATAGATGCGCTTGTCATCCGCGACGGCGGCGAGTTGTTTTCCGAACGGGTCTCCGAACCGGTATTCGTAGCGGCCGGGATTCAAGCCGGGCTGGCCGTCGAACGCGGCGCGGGTCTCGGCGCGATA
>JANMLE010001030.1:0-12752 GCA_031372385.1 Planctomycetota bacterium
GAGCTTGGTTGAGGCAGTTCATGTCGAAGACGTGGCTCAGCATGTCAGCGCGCGGGTGCCACTGGCGAGGGGCTTCGCTCGCCAGTGATCTTTGAAAACACTGGCGGTTCAAAGCCACCGCCAGTGGCACCCGGCGAACTCAGCGACATACAGGGTGCGGCTGTTCCGCGAGGGACCATGAATCATCCGGGCTCGCGCCGGGTCCAACGCCTCGACGAACCATTGCCGAGTCCGATTCTTCGACAACAACGGCAGGCGACGGTCGCAGGAGAACGTGAGACAGTGTGGCTCACCGTGGTCGTCGTGCTGCACCTGTTTGCGATGCAGTGGATCGGGGTCCAGCGACAGGGGGAACTCCGCTGGGAGGCCACGCAGTGAACTGGTTCATGGACTCGGACCAGGGAACCCTCACCACCCCGTCGTGCCACCCGTTGTGGTGGGGTCCAGAAGCAGCCGGGCCACCCTCGCCCACGAACTTCCCGCAACGCCGATTCAATCAACCCGCGATCCAATCTTCGACTCGCAGCCCCGGAACTTGTTCAAAGTCTCGCAGATTACTCGACAGCAGCGTGGCATTCTGGACGAGAACGATGGAGGCAATCTTGAGGTCCATCGTCCCGATGCGGACTCGACTGGCGCGCAGCGACTGAAACTGGTCAGCCGCCGACTGATCAAACGGGAGAATCCGCCAACCGGCGAAGAATCGGAACAGTCCCACCAGACGGTCGTAGTACATGACCTGCCGGTGGACCTCGCGCTGTGCGTGAATCGCGCTCAACCAACCGCGCATCTGTTCTTCGGGCGTGACGGCGGTGGTCACGATGTCCCGATCCGGGGATTCCGCCAGCCGTTCGCGCAGGGCGACCGCGCGGTTGTTGTCGGGGTACTGAAACATCGAGACGTAGTTGGTGTCGAGAACAATCATGGCGTCACCTGTCGCCGGTCTTCCTCGCGAATGCGCTGGCCGGCGTCGATGATCTCTTTCATGACCGGGTCACCCGCGAACATGCCAAACGTCTGTTGCCAGTCGTCCCGACCGGGCTGCTCCGATGTCGGCGGCTTGGTTTGCAGCAACTGATCCAACAACTGCTCGACCCGCGACATCCGTTCTTCCAGCGTAGCCTGTGACATGGTGTTCCTTTGCCGACGGGAGAATTGCCCCGCGTCATCGTAAGGCAGCCCCGCAGGTGAGACAACGATTCACGAGCGTGCAAACCAGCCGCCGGACGGAATGCTCACGTCAGCCCTTGCCGTAGCGAGTGAACTCGGTTGCAATCACCGCTATGAGCGACCGCACATTCATCTACATCGACGGAGAGTCGCATTTCATCCGCTCGGAGAATGCGTGGCGCAATCTGCACGGTCCGAATGCCTCCCTCGAACGCCTCAGATATGCAGGCCAGCCGGACGGGAGGCTGATTCTGGTTATTCCTAAAGCAAAGGTGTTCTGGACTCGGAAATTGAATCCGGGTGTGAAACGCGCCACCTACTTTACGGCAGCATCAGGTGACGTACCTGCAATGCACGAGATTCAGGTCACTCTCCGCAACTTCGACCTGGATCCGTATGTGATCCATGAACTCAAACAAGCGGCGGCGCAGCGCGAGAATGTGCTCAAGACACAGCAACTCATTGAGAAGCCCAAGGGTGTTGACATCGCGCTCGCAGTTCGCATGTTAGAGGACGCCGCCCGCCAAGCGTTTGACGTATGCCACCTCTACTCAAGCGATGTCGACTTCCTTCCGGTAGTTGAAGCCGTTAGAGCACGTGGGAAACAGGTCATCGTTCACGGATACAGGAACGGGTTGTCGGAGCATTCAAAGCTATTACATGTTCCGGACCAATTCATTGATCTCGAAGAGATGCTTCGGAACGAATGCGAACTCGTCCCGTCCCAGTTGTCGCAATTGAATGGCGAGTAACGATGCCCACAATGAGCCAGACAATCCTGCGTTTCGTGATGAAGTCCTCGGAAAATCCGATGGACATCATGAACCGTTTCAACCCTCAGGGTAAGCCCGTCCTGAATCGTACGGAATGGCGAGGCAAGGAACCTCGATCGTGCGGTGTGACCAACGTGAGTATTCGTCCTCACAGCGTTGGGAGTCATGAGCCATTCATTGTTGATGTAGAGGTGACCTATCGGCCACAAGGTTGCATCGTCTACGTCGGCAAGACGAAGTATGACGGCTGGACTGCAATGATGTTGGACCGGAAGAACGACGGGACACTGCTAGACGGGCATGGAAAACCACTACCCGAAGGCCAGCCACCCGTGTATCTGCGTTTCGAGTTGTTTGACGATGTTGATTTCAACGAAATCGACTTTGGCGAGTTCGTCAACGAATTCGCAGTCGAAGATGTTAAGCATGTCGAGTACGACGACGTACTTCAGAACTGCTCCAGTATATCCTCCTCATCCACGTTTATGGCACCACGGCGACACAGACCACAGGTCAAGATAATTCTCTCGAATTCTCCCTCGGGAACGATGACGGATGGATTCGGCACAAAGATCATCAACGTAAGTAACTTCACCCCACACTTGCAGCAGGTGCTTCTCGACGAGTTAGGCGAACTGGTCAGCGGGTTCATCGAAGGCCGCTACTCGATCAAGAACCTCAGCAACAACGATTTCGTCTTCGCCGATTTGAGTGATTCGCTCGTTGACTGCACACCGAACGAAGAGGGCAAGGAGTCACGGTTTGGCTGCTTGACTGAGTACGTGCCTGCCACGCTCCTCGAAGACTTGGCGAAGCGACTCATGGCGACATATGAGATCGAGGTCAGCGTCGTGGACGGTCGCAGGACGGGTCTATTGCTGAGAAAACTGGCCCCGTCAAAGCGAGGCTGAGACTCGTCGTTGATAGAGTGTGAGACGGCGGGGTGGCCCTGCCGAAGTCAACAAGAAGAAACGACACCTGCCGTTGCGACAGGCTGGGTGGCCCGGCTCGGGCCGCTTTTGAAGTTGAGGCGTGCCACGGCTTCGGAGTCCTCGGAGAAGCCGTGTGATCGGACGTTGACACTCCATCGGCACTGCTGCTCCGCAGACTCCGCAGCCGTGGCACGTCCAACGTGGCTGGCGGATCAAGTCGGGCCGCTGTCCCTGCTTGTTCGGCAAGCTCGGCTTTGTCCATAGTCACCCTGGAGCAACCCTCCGAACGACAAGTCCTCGTCCAGATCGGGCCAATGCAGGCCCAAGGGCGAGACTTCAATGTTGTTGAGTTGCTGCGGAGTTCCGTGGGAAAGGCGGGAATTGCCGACGACTGGAAAGCGAATCTCAATAGCGCTTTCCATGATCACGACAATGTGCCCGTCCTGATAGACGGCGCGTTGGACTTGGTCAACCAAGGTGTTCATGCCACTTCTCCAGAATCAACTGTCGGTTCTCCTCGGCAAGCTGTTGCGCCTTTGAGAGCTCGCTCACCTTCATATCCTGGGACTCCCGCAACTCGACGGACTCCTCCACATTGAACACGGCCTCGCCATCCCCATGTCGCACGTGGACGTGAATCGGACGATGTTCGTTACTGTAGAAAAAGAACTTGTTAACCGTCCTGTTCAAAGACCTTGGGCATCGCAGGCTCTCATCTTTGGCGGTTTCCATGAGACTGCCGAACAGCTTGGTCGGCCGCACGCGGCCTGACTTGGGAAGCTGAGAAGGCTGACGAGTTCGGCTTCGTGACACAATGCCTTCGCGGACTCTGGAAATCAAGCGGTTCGATGATCTCGAATGATGTCGCAAGGGGCGGGGTGACATTGGTTGAGCTTTTTGACAAATCCAGTCGTGCCACGGCTTGGCCGTCTTCGCACAAGGCAGGGCGGCCCGGCTCGGGCCGCTTTTGAAGTTGAGGCGTGCCACGGCTGCGGATCAAGTCGGGCCACCCCGCCTCATCGCACCAAATCGGCGACGGCGATTTCGAGGGGAACGTGGTTGGGAAGCGACAACGTGACGACATCCGTTCGAGTGAGTATCGCCTCATTGGAGTAGTCGGCAGCGCGGCCGGTTTCGCTGGGATTGGTGAAGACTTCCCACTGGGAATCGACCAGGTTCACGATCCAGTAGGTTGGAATGCCCGCTCGTGCGTAGACGCGGCGTTTGAGCCGGTCTCCGGCCAGTGTCGAGTCCGAAACTTCCACCACCAACGCGACATCGTCGCGCGTGGGATGTCGATCTTCAAAGTCCAAAATGTCGCCGCGCCGGGTGCCACTGGCGGCAGTCTTGAGCCGCCAGTGTGCGTGAAGAGCACTGGCGAGCGAAGCCCCTCGCCAGTGGCACCCGTCAGCCGTGGCCAGCCGCTCAGCCGTTGCAGGTTTGCTCGTTGAGTTGCGACGGCAACGGGCGGGATGTCCGTGGCTTGAGTCTCACTTCACAGACTTGCGGGCGGTTGGCTTCTGCTTGGCGGGTTGGCGAAGTGGCTGGTCCGCAGCATCGACGACGCGAACCTCCACTCGCTTCCCCAACGCTTGAGCGTACCGGGACAGCGTGTTGATCGTCGGATTGACCGCCACGCCGTTTTCCAGACGAGACAACGCCGCGCGATCCATCCCCGTCTGAGCGGTCATGTCCGCCAGACTCAAGCCGGACGAAACGCGCAACGACTTCAGCTTTTCCATCGTCGTCCAGATGTCCCAAAACTCGCCGTGCGACAGCGGGTCGGAGTATTCGCCGCTCGCAACCAAATCGCCAAGACTCGGCCGCTCGCGCTGGAAGCGGTTGCGTTTGGCTCGCTCCTTCGCCGCCGCCGTGGCCGACTGTTGGCGGGGCCGATGAATGCGGGTTGGTTCTGCCATCATCTCTTCCTTCGCTGGGGAGTTCTCCGGCCCGGCTCGGGAACCTCGTCAGGCGAGCGGCAACTCCAAACAGACCCCGCCACCGAGTTCACCTCGGTGGTTCAACGGCCTTCGCACCACTCGCCTGCTTCACTGCGGCGTCGCTGAGTTCGCACGAACTCAAGCTGTCCGCACGAAACCAACGACCGATGACGTAGGACAGATTTCCAATTCGTCCGTCAACGCCGGTCGGATTGGAAATTCGTCCTCCGGGTAGATCATCTCCTGCCGACTGCGTCAGATCGTGGTCCGATGCTCCGCTGAGTTTTTGCGAATTCAGCGACGAGCAGCGTGTCCGTCGAGCCGCGACCGTGAGGAAGCGGTCAATTCCCTGTAGACCGTTTCCTTGTGATCACGGCTCTTCAAAGGAGATGAATCATCCGGGCTATTCCGGTCAACACTCCAGGCCCTACTCCATGCACCAGCGGCGCACCATCTGTTCGTAGACGGCGGTGCCGGCGTCCAGTTGGCTGAGTGCGATCCATTCATCATCCGTGTGAGCCTGTTGAATGCTTCCCGGACCGAGAACCAGGATCTGCCGGAGTTCCGTGAAGCAGACTCCGTCGGTTCCGTAGCTGACTGTCCTGGCGGCCGGACGGTCGGCGATTCGCAGCGTGTCGCGCACGAACTCGGAGTTCGGATCCCCGGACAGCGGCAGGCCGCGGCATTCGAGTCGAAACTCCAAGCCACATTGTGCGGCGGCCGCGCGGGCTCGCGCCACCAACAGGTCTCCGTCCTGGCCCGGCATCGGACGGAAGTAGACCGTGCAGACGCTTTCCGGTGCTGTGATGTTGACCGCGCAGTGATGATCGTTGATGCCGATGTTCCAACTGATCCAGGGCGGATCGAAGTCGTCGTTGCGCCATGCGGGATCGGCCAGCGTTTCGTCGTGGATCCGCTTCATTTCCAGCAGGAACGGGATCATCGCCAAGTTGGCATTCACGCCGTCGCGGGTGCTGGAATGAGCGGCCCTGCCGTGCGAGATCACTCGAAAGCCGACGATCCCCTTGTGAGCGTAAACGACATTCAACTCGGTCGGCTCGCCGATGATCGTCCGGCTTTGGCCGGCGACCATTTCACGATACATCGACGACGATTCCGCCACCTGCCGCGCTCCGTGAAAACCAACCTCCTCGTCCGCGGTACAGACGATGTAGAGCGGCGCATGGAAGTCCGCGTCGCGCAGCCGGCTCGCGGCGGCGAGCATGCAGGCCAGCGATCCCTTCATGTCGCAACTGCCGCGGCCATACAGCCGCCCCGCGCGAACTGTGGGCTCAAACGGACCGTGTTCGGCGATGGACCAGGTGTCTGCGGGAACGACATCCGTGTGTGAAAAGTACGCCAGCCCGCCGGACCCCGGTGCGCCGGCCCCCGGTCCCTTCCGGCCAAGGATGTTCACCTTGGGAACGCCGTGCGGATCGAGGAACTCTTGCCGTTCGATCTGAAAGCCGAGTCCACAAAGATGCTTCTCGACAACATCACTCACCGGCCCGTTCGAGTCTCTGCTGACGGACGGGACGGCGACCAGCGAACGGGCGTATTCCAGGGCATCGGTCACGGGATCGGTCTCCAACATTTGTAGGACAAGTGCCTTGCCTGTGCGGCAGGCCGTCATCACCTTCGCGACACGCGAGCCGGACGGCGTCAGTCCAATGGTACTCACTTTGAATGGAACGGCGCAAGTCCACTGGCACTGACTTCAGTGAGCGGCACGGCGCTAGCCGCCGGTGACGTGTTATCAGCCCGGCGAAAACTGGCGGCTAGCCCGGATTTTTCATGGAGAGTCGGCTTCTCGCGAGTGCGGCATGGCTCAGGGGGGACGCGGGCGTGTGACGTAGTTGGAGCGGGTTTCCCCTTCCCCGCGGTGTGTTCGGGTGGGAATGTGCGTCGAGTTCTCGGGGGGCGGCGCGACGTGGGGTGGGTTATTGGGTGCCGATGGCGGGCAGGTTGAGGACCGCATGGGAGACGGCCGCGAAGTGGTTCACAGGGGCCAGCCGGGGGCGAGTCTCACGACGATGCGGCGGGCGCTGACGATCACTTCGGCGGCCACTTTGATCAGCCGGGGTACCCTCTGGGTCCGCCAGGTTTCGATGTGACCTTCGCCGAGCGGGTCGCGGTCGTGGCGGCGGTGGAAGTAGCGCGGGCGTTCCGGTCCGGCGAGGGCATTCACCGCGCGGTCCGCGCGGAGGTCGTTTGACAGCGACAGCATCTGCGGTTTGAGTTGTTCTTGCACGGTCCGTCGCAGTCGCACGAGCAGGTTCAGCGCGGATGCGTGCAGTTGCAGACGGAAGTAGTTGGCGGGAAGCGGTGGTCGCTCAGGCGGTCGGCGCACAGACCCCGCTTGAGTTCCTTGTTGCGGTTCTCGCTCTCGGCGGGCACCGCCGCTTCGGCGGTCCGCCCCGCTCGGCGTATTCGTCGTAGACGGGTGGGATGAGGGTCTCCGCGCCACGGCAGTTGGTCACCACCGCGCGGCGGTTGGTGCCGAGCGCGTTCGCTTCGCACTTGATGATCGTGCGGCGTGCCACGATCCCGCCGATCCCCGCCCGCCAACCGCCCGGTGAACCCGATCCGCTCGTCAAACTGCCGCACCGGCAACAACCCGGCATCGCTGGTCAGCGGTGCCGCCGACACCTCAATTTGAACCGGCTTCAACCCCCAAAACTCGTAGGCAAATCCCCACACACCCTGTCAACTCATCGCGAGCCTCAATGACAGCGCCAAAGTTGACGTGACCGACAAAAGTCGCTTGGACAGCGTTTCGTAGCACGGACGCCTCGTCCGTGTGCGAATGTCATCGGCGATTTCAGACGCACGGACGAGGCGTCCGTGCTACGGGGACTTTTGTCGGTCACGTCAAAGTTGATTTCCAACAACAACTTCAACGCTCCACGAGGCTCTTTCGTTGGGGACTCAATGAATATCCGGGTTAGGCGGAATCGGCCCAGTCCGATGCCTCGCCAGCGCTGTCGGTCTCACCCAGGAAGGCCCGGCGACCCTGGTGCGTCAATTGATACCGCACCCCGACATCGCGGCCACCGACATCAAATTTCAGCATCCCGTGGGCAATCAGCTTCCCGTGTATCGCCGAGAGCTGCGCGGGTTCAATGCCAGGGACGACGGTCTGCCGTGCCATCCAACCTTCGGAGTCGGGTGACTGCTCGCGCAACTGCTGTTGCAGCTCGTAATAGACTTGCAGCGTGGCCCGCCATTCGGGATTGCGGCGCAATTGGAGGGTGTCGATTTCGTCCATTGTGCTGGAGGTATCGACCCGGTCGGGAAGATCCTCCGACAGCACACGGTCGGGGACGCACCATCGCTTCACATGGAACGGACTCGCCGATCGAATCGGCGGGAGTTTTCGGACAAACCCGCAAAGTCACCGAGTCATGAGAATCACCTGGTAGGCATGTCAAAATCAAATGGCGGCTGCGACCCGGGTTTGACTTCGCGGACCGTCATCGTGGCTTCGGTGAAACTCGGCGGAATGACCTGCCCTTTGGGACCGACCAAGTCCAGCCAGACGCGACACTTGCCGGCCGCGACCCCCTGAGTCTGATCGATGTATTTCATCGTGTAATGCCCATTCTTATCCGTGATCCCCCACGAAGTGCGGGCTCGCTCCTTCCTGCCGCCGGGAATCGTCGCATCGAGCGGGGCAAAGTAGACGGTGGCCCCCGGCAATGGGGTGCCATCCAGTTTCACCGTCCCCTCGACGTACCCAAACTTCGGCAGCGTGAGCTTGGAACTCATCATGCCGTCAAACATCAGGTACAGGCCGTAGGTGAGCAGCGCCCCGAACACGAGTCCACCACCGATCTTCAGCCCAAACTCGCGGAAGAATCCGGCGAAGTCGAATCCCGCCCGTTCCGACTGCCGGGGCATCTCGGAGGCATGAGCGCGGCTTTCGTCCATCGCCCTAATCATCATTTCTTTGGCATGAGCCGAGGCGCTGAATCCCGCACCGGGTCTGGATTCGGATTCCGCGGTCGCACCTCCACCGGGAACGGGTGCTTTGGTTCCCGGCCGTTTCTGCCGGCTGTCATCAGCGGACGGACGGGGAGGGTCCATGTCGGAAACATCTTCAAACACGGGAGCCGAGGGGCGGTCGCTGTTGTCATCACCCATCAGGAAGTCGGTCGGATCGAAGTCATCACCCGCCGCGTTTTTGTCCTGCTTCGCAGCAGGTTTCGTCACGGGCTTCGTGACGGCAAGTTTCGTCGCGGACTCGACCGCCGCGCCAATCGCGGGTCTCTCGGCAGGCTTTGTAGCGGGCTTCGCGGGGGATCTGGCGGGTTCACCGGGCACGACCAAGAGCTCGGGGGAATCGTCGTCGTCGTCATCCGACTCGGGATTGGGAACGACGAACTCGGTCTTGCATTTGGGACATTTCCCATCTGTCCCCGCCAACTCGTCCTTGATCTTCAGCAGCGAACCGCATCCGGCACAGGTGAAGCGAATGGTCATTGCGGTGGAACCTTCACGTTCCCCACGGCTTCCAGTGCGATGACGCAACGCAAATTGGAGCTTCGCGGGTCTTGGTGTCTGCAATTGCGTTTGGAAAGAGAAGCGGACAGCCCGGAACGAGCCGCCCGCCATTCAACCGCAGAAGGATGCGAGCCCGTTGAAGATGGACGTGGAACACGTTTTCAACGGGCTCTTTCCCGAGGAATTCGGGCACGCTGGAAGCGCACCCCACGTTATTCAACAGGCTGCCAAGCCGGGATTAGTTTGGCAGATTCACGGGGCTGCCCTGCGCCATGTTACCCAAGTTGATCCACGTTCGCAGATCGATGTTGAAGCTGATGCTCCGCACGCTGCCATCCGCGAAGAGGCACTGGATGATCTGATCGTGGGAACTGTCCGCTTCGTCGTACCACAGGCCCGTGTGGGGAGCGACGCGGCAACTGAACAGGGTGGCGGGACCACCCCACGCCCAACCGTCGCAGCTTTGCTGTTGGGGTGGCGCGATTTGTGTGGAGACCCGGCGTTCACTAACCATGATCACATTTGATGTGCCGTCGGTGACGTCGCGGGTCTGCACGTAGCTGTTGACCCCGAAGATGCCGATGTTCGTCGAATACTGCGTGTAGGGGGAAAGGTTGGTGGTCGGATTGACGGTGCTGATGAGTTGAGCCGGGGTCAGCGCATAGGTTTGACGGTCCGACGAGTTTCCGCCGTCGTGGAACGTGATGCCCGATCCACTGCATCCCGCATAGTCATTGCCACCCTGGGTCCAGGCCTGATTCACGCGGACCGTCCCGGAATACTTGCCGTTCGCTTCCATCTTTCCACGACGGCTGGGGCAGTAGAACGCACCCAAATCGGTCAGTGGCGGATAGATCAGATTGAAGTCGGCCGTCTGGACGGGGAGCGCTCCGTTCGTCCCCACATTGTCGGCGAAAACATAGAAGTTGTAGAGCGGCCCCTGATCGATCATCGGCAGGATGTGCAACATCCAACTGGTGCCGTGATAGCCGAGAGCATTCTGCCCGCGGGCGCTGAAAATCGTCGTGGCTTCGATGGGCGATGCGTACCGGCCGATACCGTCGCTGGCGGAAACGGTGGCCAGATTGTTGATCTGCCCCGGCGGAAATGTCTTGTGGGTGTCGTGATAGTTGTGCAGCGCCAAGCCCAACTGCTTGAGATTGTTTTGGCACTGGGACTTCCGGGCCGCTTCGCGTGCGCGTTGGACTGCGGGCAGCAGCAGCGCGATCAACAAGGCGATGATCGCAATCACCACCAGCAACTCAATCAGTGTGAACCCCCGTCGACGCGATCGAACAGCCATGACAAGCTCCTCAACAAAGTAGGAATACGGAAAAACGACTTCGACTTGGCAGAACTTCAGACAGCCTCAAGAGGACTGCCACGGCCTTTGCGAGATTCCCTCGAAAAAGCACCCCAAAACCTTCGATGTGACACGTGTCGTTTCGATGGGTCAGGATCATGCTTCGGCATTATCCATCTGTCAAGCCGTATCACAGTGCGGTGCGCAAAGGTTCCGATAACTCAGCGACGCGCGCTGTCGTGAGAGATGCATTCGGTGACAACCGACCCTATCATGCCCCCCTTGTGATGCCGCGACCGGCTACCGTCGACACGTCCGCCCATCTGGATTCCGGAGGTCAATTCCATGATTCATCGCCGTTTCCGTCTCGCAGTCCTGTCCGTCATTGTGATCGGATTGGGAACATCCGCATTCGGCCAGGACGCCGGCAACAAGAGATTGTCGACGGGACTTCAGCCGGTCCTGAATCTATTGGGCGGCCGTGAAGCACGGTTCGCGTTCACTGCTTCCGCGCAAGTGACCGTCGATCGGACGACTGTCCCGGTCGATGTGCGGCTTGTTCGATTCGACGACCATGAGTTCGACCTGGACCTGACGCACACGCAGTACAGCGTCAAGATTCGCCGACGGCGTGAAGCCACCGCGTTCGCGCTGCCGCATCACAAGGTGGTGTTCCTCGGCCGGGGTGAAACCGACGAACAGGATCACCTGACGCCAAAGGGAATCATCGGCCGGATTGTCAGTCCCGCGTCGATGGTTGCGGTCTATTCGGCGCTGATCGCCAACAGCGATGCGTCGGCCGCCGCACTGGTTCTGACCGAACTCCTGAAGATCAAGTTCGATCCCCAGGCGCAGCGCTGGACCGTCGGCAAGGATGTCTCCTTTCTGTTTGGTGATGCTCCTCAACTGTTCGAGCTGACGGCGAAGGAAACCAGCGTCAACCTGCGCCGGATTCCGATCGGTCAACCATCGCCGGTGGATGACTGGCAGGACTTCAAGGTCGTGTCGATCGGGCGGGCGGAACTGGAGCGGCAACTGGTTCGGGGTGTTCGCCGCGCGACCGAAGTTCTGGCTCCGGCACCCGTGCTGACCTCCCCGCCCCAAGCCGGACGGCGCGTGGCGCATGGCGAGCTGCGGTGGATCGACGGACACCGGGTCGTCCTGCTGGAAGGAACCCCCGAGCAGATCGGAACGGCGCACGGCGAACTGCTTGGCGAAGAATCGACCCGCTGCATGGACTCGGTGCTGTGCTCGTTCGGGACGGCGCAGACGATCCTCAACGGACGCTGGTTCCGGCATGATTTGGAGCGGGCCTACGCGCGCCTCGCCCCGCATATCCCCGAGCACCACAAGCGGGAAACCCGGGCGCTGGCCAAGAGTCTCAAGATGGACCCGGGCGTGGTGGAAGTTTTGAATGTCTTCCCCGAAATGTTCCATTGCTCCGGCTTCGCGGTTTTTGGGAGTGCGACGCAGGGTGGCAAGCTCTATCACGGCCGCGTGCTGGATTACATGACGACGATCGGTCTGCAGGATGCCGCGACAACTTTCATCGTGGCACCGGTCGGAAAAATTTCCTTTGCCAATGTCGGATACGGCGGATTCATTGGCAGCGTGAGCGGGATGAATTCGAAGTCGATCTCGCTGGGGGAAATGGGGGGACGCGGCGAAGGGAATTGGGATGGCGTGCCGATGGCGACGCTGATGCGCCGCGCCTTGGAGGAATGCTCCACGCTGGACGACGTGATCACGCTGTGGAAAACGAGCCCGCGCACGTGCGAGTACTACTACGTCTTCGCGGACGGCAAGACCAACCGCGCCGTGGGAGTCGCTGCCCTTCCCGAGTCCGTGCAATTCGTGATGCCCGGTGAATCGCATCCGCTGCTCGGTGATGGAATCAAGGATGCGGTGGTCCTGTCGGCCGGATCGCGGCTGGAGGAACTTCGCAGGCGCGTGACGAATCTCCACGGCAAGATCGATGTCCAGGCGGCTCAGTCGCTGATGAGTCGGCCGGTTGCCATGCAGTCCAACCTGCACAACGTGCTGTTCGTGCCGGCGGACGGAGTGCTGTATGTCGCCAATGCCAGCCACACGCAGCCCGCGGCCGACCGCCCCTACGTCCGTCTGGACTTGA
>JANMLE010001041.1:0-3424 GCA_031372385.1 Planctomycetota bacterium
CAGATGCGGCAGCAACTCGGACAACTCGGCCCCGCTGTCGCCGTGCTTCGCAAACTTGAACTTCGGACCGAGCAGCTTCGAGTTCGGATTGATGAATGCCGCGCGGTATCCCTTGAGCAACTCGGCCGGCGGCAGCTTGCCGTCCCACTTCGCCAGCTCCGGCTTGTTGTCAAACAGTTCGAGGTGCGAGGGGGCTCCCGCCATGAACAGGTAGATCACCCGCTTGGCCTTCGGTGCGAAGTGACCGGCCCGCACGGCCAACGAGCTTGTCGAGACAGACGCCGCGCGGGCCTCGTTGTCTTGCAGCAGCGAATACAACGCGGCCGAACCGAGGCCGATGCCGCAGTCATGAAAGAACCAGCGGCGGGTGATGTCGCGAGCCTGTGTTGAGTCAAAACGATTGTTGGGCACGGATACGCCTTTGTTTCTTTGCTTGAGAAAAGAAGGCTTCAGATCTTGTCGCTCTTTGTCACATTGCACTTGCGGCAGAGCAACTGAACGTTGTTGTCGGTGTTGCTTCCACCCTTTGCCACCGGGACGATGTGGTCAAACTCAAGATACTGATCTGCCGAACACTCAGCACAACGCCCGCCGTATCGTTGCCAAACACGCTGCCGGACATCCCGTGGAATATGGCGCGTTGTTGGCTCGGCCTTTTCCTCAACGATGGTTTGGTTCGCGCGTCCGATTGCAGTCTTCCAGATCATTACTGCAAGTCGACCTTGATCTCTGAAAACGTAGTCACCCGCGCCACGCCCCTCGCTGAGAATCGTGATTCGGGATGATTGCGAACTACGATGCCCCATGACCTTGCGGTGACTGACTTGGAACGACTTCTCACCTGACACAAACATCATTCTGTTATCGGTAACGACCACAACACCATCGAACGAGTCGGTACGTGGACCCGACGCCAATTGCTTTGTCAGCGAGTAGATCGCGCGTCCGACGAAATGAACGATTTCACCTGCTTTCAGTTCCACGTCACGAGGCGACGGAAGGCTGGGCAAACGTCCCTTTGATATGTCGTCGAGAAGTTTCGTCGTCCGAAGCTCCTCACGCACATACCCCGAAAACCGCACGTCGGCGACACAGTTTTCAAGCAGCCAATCAACCCAATCTTCTTCTTCCTTTGAAATGCTGCCGTCACTTTTCACGTCAGCCAAGACGTGTTCGACAAACTGCCGAGCAGGAACATCGATCATTTGCTTGAGCTGCGACCAATCGACTCCGAGATTCTTCACCGTTTCACAGAACGCCTGCCATTCGGTTTGATCAATTCGTCCATCGTGCGTCATCTGGGTGAATGCACTTCTGAGGAACATTTCGCCCTCTCGGCTGAAGAAGTTCTTCATCATTTGAGGGACAGTCCGACCGCAGAAGTTCGCGATCGATGCAAGCTGAGCCGCTTCCGTAGAGTCAATTGTGCCATCGACCATCGCTCGGTCGAACACACGCCCCAAGACACCGGATGCCACGTCTTCGTGAAGCTGCTGCTTGCTTGCAACGGGAATCTCTAAACAAGTAGCAATCCAACCGAGGCTCTTCGCCTCTTTGTCGGAGAGTTCATCATCTGACCAAGCACGCTCAACGCAACGTTGATAAACACGTTCGGCTACGACAGGTCTGTCGCCTTCTTCGATGTCGTATTTGTCTGCGACAACCGAAAACTTGAACTCCTTCAACTGCCGTTTGAGTTCCCCGTGAACGCGCGAAACGGCTTCATCAAGTCGCTTCTCTCGCTCGGGATCGACGAATTTGGTCCAGCCGCGTTTCAACCAGTCCAACATGATTGCACCTTGTTCTTCGTTCGCTTCTCAAGAAGATTGTCCACACCAGTCTTGCCAACTTCCGCGATTACTCTTTCGTGACGGTCTCATCGAGATTCAACAACACGCGGGCGACGGCGGTCCAAGATGCCAGTTGAGCCGGTGTCGCGCCGGTTGGCAACGCCGGCGGATTGGCCGGATCGTTGGCCGCCAGTTCCCACGGCTTGGCCTCCGCGGTCGAGAACCCGGCCGTTTGCCGGGCGAGCAGTGTGAGCAGCACGTCACGCTCGGGGTCGCTTGGTGGACGGGAGACGCAGCGGCGGAAGGCCCATGTCAGGCGGGCCGCATCATCCGCGCCGCCGTCCTTCAGCGTGATGAGCGCGAGGTTGCGGGCGCATTCCAGGAAGAGGGTTTCGTTCAGCGTTGTCAGCGCCTGAAGCGGCGTGTTCGAGCGGGTTCGTCGCACGCACGAGACGTCGCCGTTGGGGGCGTCGAAGTTGGTCAGCATCGGGTACGGCGTCGATCGGCGGCGGAAGGTGTAGAGCGCGCGGCGATAGCGATCGGGGCCGGTCTCGTCCGTCCAGGTGAAGGGGCCGTAGCTGGCCGGGGGGACGAACAGGAAGGCCGGTGCGGGAGCGAACACGCTCGCTCCGCCGACCTTTGGATTGAGCAGCCCGCTGGCAGACAGCGCGATGTCGCGGACGATTTCGCCTTCCACACGCAGACGCGGCGCGCGGGCCAGCAGTCTGTTGTACTGATCCTGTGCGAACAGGTCCGGCGTGATGCGACTCGACTGGCGATAGGTGGCGCTGGTCACGATCAGTCGATGCAGATGCTTCAGGCTCCAGCCATGATCCATGAATTGCACTGAGAGCCAGTCGAGCAGTTCGGGGTGCGACGGCGGATCGCTCTGCGTGCCGAGGTCTTCGCTGGTGGCGACGATCCCCGTGCCGAAATACGCCTGCCAGACGCGGTTGACCTGGACCCGCGCTGCGGTCGGGCTGCGGCGGTCGACGATCCATTTGGCCAGTGTGAGGCGGTTGAGCGACGGTTCGCCCAACGTTGCCGTCACGCTCCGCGTGACAATGGCTGAATCGGCAGCACGGCCTGATTGCCGATCAACGTTCGTTCTGGTTGGCAGAGCGTTCTCTTGATCGGCTTTCGTCACGCGGAGCGTGACGGCTACGTTGATCGGATGCAGAAACGCCGGCACACCCGGCGTCACCGGTTTGTCCGGCTTGAGCCAATCGCCTCGAACGAGCATCCGGGCGTCGCGCGGTTCCTGTCGCGCCATCAGCGTGAGTGTCGTCGAACCGGCCGGCCACTGTTGCCACAACGCTTCGATCTGTTCGTTTGGTTCCTTGAAGTCGGCCACCGTCGTCCGCCAATGTGAGAAGACTTCGGCGGTCTGTTCGGGAGTGCGCTGCTCGCGGGGTATCGCCAGGATATTGCGCACGTGCTGGGGGACAGAATCGGCGGCGGGATTCGCGGCGGTCGTCACTGACAGCCGGAATCGGCCGAGGTTGTTGTTCATGTTGTCATCGCTGTTCCAACCGCCGTGCATCTGCTTGAGGTTGATGCTCAGTTGCGTCCCCCCGTCGACACCGAACGGCTTGTCGGCCACGAACACGGCGTTGCGCGGTTGATTGCGCCGG